>CADBTE010000348.1 GCA_902797455.1 uncultured Planctomycetota bacterium
GTCTCGATCAAATTTCCGTCCCAAGACCACCAGCGCCAGAAACCTCCCCAGCAGGAGGCGCGTCCGACGTCGAGATAGGCGGTTTGGTTTTCGGAATCGACCACCAGGTACTGACGGAGCATCCGAATCGTCTCGTCGATCCGGTCCTGCGTCGACCATTCGCCGTCGGCCGTCTTCAAGACAGAGGTCTCTTCGGCGGCCCTTTCCTTTTCGATCTCCAGCGCCAGGGCGTAGAGCGACAAGCTGTAGAGCGACCGGTCGGCGCGGTCGCGCCAGATGTAATCGCGCATCCGAATCAGATCGGCGGCGATCGTCGTTCTTTCCATCTCCTTCGGCTCGGGCACACCGGCGACGCAGCCGCCGCGGTGCAGAACGTAATAGACCAAAACATCGATCGACGAGGCCTGGCTCTTCCACTGATCCGGGTGCTCCCTCTTCTGCTCGTCGCTCCAGGTCTCGCCGTTGAGAAGTTTAAGCGTCTCGTCGGTGAGGTACTCCTGCAGCCACTTCAGCCCCCGGTCGATCATCCGCGGATCGACGCCGACACCGGCGTCGCGCGCCAGGATCAATCCTCGGGTCACCAGCGCGGTCAGATAGGGGGTCGAGTATTCTCCCCGGCCGGAGAACCAGCCCCAGCCGCCGTCGGAACACTGCATCTTCGAGAGTTTCTTCAATCCGGCGCGGATCTGTTTCTCAAGCGTTTCGCTGTCGTAGATCGGATTCTTGGCGAAGCGCGCCTCCAGGCGCTCCTCGGCCGAGCCGAGCTGCTGGGCGTTGAGGTTCGCGTTCTGGCCGGCAAGGTCCTCCAGACGGACCCCGAGACGCTCCAGAGAACGGCGGGTCAATACTGTCGGGAGGAAGCGGTTTAAGGTCTGCTCGGTGCATCCGTACGGGTACTCGCTTAGATAGGGGAGCGCGTCGATCATCGACATCGCCAGCGACGGGGAGAAACGGACCGTCAGGAGGGTCTGCTCCGGCAGACGCTCGGCGGGGACGGTGACGGTACATTCCCCCTGGCTTTCCTTGGGCGGGATCATCCCCGAAACCGCCTCCTGCTTGGTGATGCCGTGGATTCGGATCGGGAACGTTTCGGCGACCGCGTCGCTGTCATCGTCCGCGACGGCCTTCATCACCAAACGCAGATTTCCGGGCGAGAGGGCTTTCATCGGCCAGTCGACCCGCGTCTGCCCCCCGGCGGGGATGGTCTCGACACGGCTGGTCTCCCCCTGGAACTGGACCGCCGCGCCCGAATCGTCGGCCGTATTGGCCGCCACCGAAAGGGTAATCCGCTTGGGAGAGTCGTGGAAGTTGTGGACCACCGCCGAGATCACCGCGGTGTCGGTCTGGGTCAGGAAACGGGGACGGACGATCCGAAGGATCAGGTCTTTGCGCGTGATCACCTCCGTCTCCCCTTCCCCGACGCGCGTTCCGGGGGCGAACGACCAGACGCGGATCCGCCAGGTGGTGAGGTTCTCGGGCATATCGAGCCCGATCTCGGCCTTCCCGTCGGCGTCGGCCGTCAGACGCCCGATCCAAAGGGCCGTGTCGGCGAAGTTCTCGCGAACGACCGGCTCGCTGTCTTCCGGCGGCGCGGCTGCGGGGGCGCTCTCGGCCTCGGCAGCCATATCCAACATCACGCCGTCTTCCGAGGCATATTCTTCCACGGCTTCCGGCGCCGCTCCGGCCGCCTTCTGAACCGCTCCGTCGGGAAGGGCTCCTCCCCTCAGTGCCCTCGGGGCAAACGCGGCGGCCCCATTGCTCGCGCCAAAGGCCATCCCCGATTCCCGGGCCGGTTCGGCGCTTTCCTCCACGACCAGGTCGAACAGACCGATCGATTCCATCCTCTCCTTATCCGCCCAACTCAGCGACGAGACAAGACTCTCGAGGTTGTCCCAGTGCGACGGGGAGGAGTGGCGCTTCCATGACCAGAAGTACTGGCGGATATCGGGGATCGAGGAATCGCCGGCGATCGCGTCGATCGACTGATCGTAGATCGCGACCACCATATCACCGGCGATCGGCCGGTCGTGAACGTCGCTCAGGCGGATTGTCGCGGCCGCTTTGTCACCCGGCTTGTAATTTTTGGCCGAGGGAAGAATCTCAACATTGAGAACCCGCTTTTCCGGGACCACCGGAATCTGGCACTGCTCCTCGTAATAGTGGCCGTCGTGAACCGTCAGCGCCTCGACAAAGATATTCGGGGAGTCCCCCTCGGCGACGGGGAACTGGTAGGTGCTCTGCGTCCCGTCGAGATGAATCACCTCCGGGGGACCGCAGCGTCCGTTCTCACTGCGCGGGAACAGAAGAATCGTCCCGTCGGCGGCCGAGGAGTTGAGCGACAGACGAACCGTTTCGCCCGGGGCATACTCCGCTTTTTCGCTGACGATCTCCAGCGGCGAGTTGCGGAAGGCGTCCTTCGGGGCGGCGTTCGCCCCGCGGACCGAGAAGATCATCCCCCCCTCGGCCGTTTGAGCGTTTTCTCCCTGAGAAGCCGCGGTGACCGCGAAGCGGTACTGTCCTGTTTCGCCGGCGAGGAAACTCCACTCCCCCTTCCCCTCCTCGCTGAGGGAAATCTCCTGCGAGGCGACCTGTGTCTCCTCAGGATCGGCGCCGTCGCTGTGGCGAAGCCGGTAGACAGTGATCAGCGCGGTTCCGGGAACCGGCGCGCCGTCGGCGCGGCGCGTCTGGACAAAGAGGCGAATCTGATCGTTCGGCTCGGCGAAACCGCGGTCGGCCCAGCAGTAGACGCGATACGGCTTCTGTGACGCCAGAACGGTCCCCCGCCCGGTGATGGTCCGGCGCGAGGCGTCGATCACCTCGGCTTCGATCGTGTAGCGCTGATCGACCCCCGGGTACAGAAGCGGGGCAATCGAGGTGTCGATCTCGATATCGACCGTTCCGTCGGGGCCGATCGGAACCTGGTTTTCGGCGACGATCTCGGGAATCCCCTCATCGCGCACCCCCCGCCACGGGAGGAAGGGACGGAAGATTCCCCACCGCCGCCAGCCGGGGAACCAGTCGCTGTCGGGAAGCAGCCAGCCGTAGCCGTTGCCGTAGAGCCAGTCCCACGCGCGGACGGGGTACCAGTCGGCGAAGTGCTTGGTTCGGGTGACGGTGTAGCGAACGGTCGCCTCCGA
>CADBTE010000349.1 GCA_902797455.1 uncultured Planctomycetota bacterium
AGGAACAATTGGTTCTGGTTCGCGATCGTCTTGGGAAAAAACCCCTCTTCTATTGGCGGACGGCCGAGGGCCTCTATTTTGCCAGTGAGCTCAAAGCGCTGACTCTTCTTCCCGGCTTTGCGCGGACACTTGATCCGATCGCGCTGGAGCAATATTTCGCCTATCAGTACATTCCGGCCCCCCGCACGATCTGGCGCGGTGTGCGGAAGCTCCCTCCCGCCCATTTGGCGGTTTGGACTCCCCGGGGTCGGTGGAGCCAAGAACGCTACTGGGAGATCGATTTCAATCGGGAAGAACGCTCAGCCAGCGCGCGGGAGTGGTCCGAGCGTCTGCGGTCGGCTCTGGAGGAAAGTGTCCGTCGGCGCCTTCGCAGCGACGTTCCTCTGGGGGCCTTCCTTTCCGGGGGAGTCGACTCGACGATCATTGTCGGTTTGATGCAAAAACTCTCTGATCGCCCGATCAAGACCTTTTCTATCGGTTTTGAGCAGAAAGAGTATGATGAGACCGCCCTGGCCGCGGCTACTGCCAAACGTCTGGGGACCGAGCATACCGAGCTGATCGTCACCCCCGACGCGCGAGCGATCTTTCCTCAGATTGTCGCGCAGTACGATGAGCCATACAGCGATTCTTCCGCGATCCCGACCTGGTATCTTTGCCAGATGACACGCCGCCATGTCACCGTCGCTCTTTCGGGGGACGGCGGAGACGAGCTTTTCGCCGGTTACGACCGTTATAAAGCGGTGAGATTGGCCGGTGCGCTCGATTTTCTCCCCATGTCGATACGCCGCTTTTTGGCGGGCCCTGTTCGTGCCATGATCCCCGCGTCGATTTCGCAGCGCTCGATTCTTCGACGGATGAAGCGCTTCCTAGAAGCGGTCGGAATGTCCCCCCTGGAGCGCTACCTGCAGTGGATCGCCATTTTTAACCGTCAACGGCTGGGACGGCTGTTCTCGAATCGATTTCGCGAAACGCTTGCCCAGGCGTACGAGGAAGAGGGGGAAGAGCCGAGCCCCCTGACGGTTCTTCAAACCGCGTTCGCGCGCGCCGAACGGCGTGATTTTGCCACTGCCATCTGCGTTACCGATCTGCTGACCTATCTGCCGGGGGATATCTTGACCAAAGTCGATATTGCCTCGATGCGCTTCGCCTTGGAGGTCCGCTGCCCGATGCTCGATTCCGGTGTAGTCGAACTGGCTGCCCGAATTCCGATCGCGCTGAAAATGCGCGCGACCAAGGGGAAATTGATTTTGCGGGACACCTTCCGGGAATTTCTCCCCCCCGATCTGGAAAAACAGCCCAAACGGGGGTTTGGGGTCCCGCTGGATCACTGGTTTCGCGGCCCTTTGAGGGAGGATCTTCGCGATGCCCTTCTTTCTTCCGATTCCCCCTCGGCCGCTTACCTCAACCGGGAGTATACCCGGGAGTTGGTCGAGCAGCATCTGGCGGCGAAATTCGATCACGCCGGCAGGCTTTGGTCGCTTTTGGTCTTCAATCAGTGGCTCAAAGGCCAAATGATGCCCGGACGGTGATCGGCTGGGGTGATATATGTTTTAGAATTTATTTTATTTGGGGCGCTCTTGACCTGGGGGCGTTTTTTTTATATCCTTTCCCCTATCGTCATGGATGTGAGCATTCACTACGGAGAGGATTGGATGCTGGATTGTCGGACCTGGCACTGGGCCTGCGATGTTTCGTAACGCCTGCGGTCTTGTGGAAACATCTTCGACATGGGATGTTGTCGAACAATCCGATTCTTTATCCGCTTCGGCGGTCTTCATTTGTAGAGGTGATGGATCGAGCCCCTGCAGGAGAGAACTTCCGGATCGCTTCCTCTGGGAGGCGGTCCGGAGGTATTTTTTTATCATCGAGATCATTTATATGAAAGCGCCGTTGTCCCGACATGAGGAGGTTCCGGACCTGAATATGACCTCGATGATCGACGTCATTTTTTTGCTTTTGATCTTCTTTGTCTTTACCGCGAATTTCGACGAGTTGGAACGGCTTTTGCCGATGAACCTGACTCTCCCCGGCACGACGGCCGAAGAGGAGAAAATAGAGCTTCCCGAGGAGCAAACCGTGACGATTCGGCTGTTTGGGTCGTCGCAGTCTCCTCCGTCTTGGGAGATTGGCGAGGAACACTTTTCGGATCGGGCTGCCTTGGAAAAAAGAATCGGCGGCTACGCGGAGTCGACCACGATCATTATCGCGCCGGATGGGACCGTTCCGGTTGAATCGGTGCTCGATCTGTATGACCTGTGTCGTCAGTCGGGACTGGAACGCCTCCAGTTTCAGGCAAAAAAGAGCTAGAGCGGGAACTCCAGATCGATTGTTCCTCGGAGGGCTCCCTCCAGGAATTCGGTATTGCTGGCAAGTGTGTCCGGATCGGCCAAGAGGGTTTTCAGATCGCACCAGAAGGCCTCGGCCACCTCTTCTTTTTGGAGATGAAAGGTCTGCTTGGGATCGCGAAGGCTCGCCAAAAACCAGACCAGGTGAACCCCCCAGGGGGTGACGTTCTGCCAGATTGCCCGCGCGATAACCGCCTCCGCGCCAATCTCCTCGCGAAATTCCCTCTCGGCCGTTTTATTTGGTGTTTCGCCGGGGAGACACTTCCCTCCGGGAAAGCAGAGTCTTCCCGGGGCGATTACCGCGGCGCTTCGCCTAATGACCAGATACCGCCGATGACGCGCCGCAAGAGTGATATCGTTCGGAGAAGGGACAACGATGATCGCCCCCTCCCCAAGCGGCTTTTTCCCATCTGTTGGGAGACGCTCGGTCATGATCGACTGGCCTTAATCCCCGCGATGATCCGTTCGGCCAGCTGAACCGCCTCGGCGGCTCGGTCCCCGGGGACGGTGGTTTTTTTCTCCCCCCGAATCGACCGGAGAAAATCGTCAAGTTCCAGGGAAAGCGCGTCCTGCGGGGAGAACGGTTTTTCGATTGTCCGGTAGTTTTCTTTCATAAAACTGGCTGCCCGCGGTACGAATGACGGGTAGTCACACTTTTCGGGGGAATACCGGCCGCTGACAATGGCGCTGTCCGGGGTGGTGACGCTGAACGAGGGGGCCATAAAGTCGACCGTAAAACGTCCCGAACGGGATCGCAGTGTCAGATGCCTTTGCGCCTGGAGTTCCACCCTCGAGGCGAACAGCCGGATCACTGACCCGTTTGCCAGTTGGAACTGGGCGGAGGCGGTATCCTCATACCCGCCAAACTCACTGGTTCCCCAGGCGATCATCGGCGCGGAAAGGAGCTCCCGGGCCGAGAAGAGGGAGATAACCAGCTCCAGATCATGGATCATCAGGTCGAGAATGGCGCCGACGTCGGCGCAGCGGAAGGTATAGCCGCTGGTTCGCACCGCGTCGATGAGGACCGAACCGCTTTGAATCGCCTTTTGGAGCTCGTCACGGGCCGCCTGCCAGGCGGGGTTGAATTGCTCGACATGGCCGCAAGCCAGAACCAAACAGTTCCGATCCGCCAGGTCAACGAGCGCCTCAGCGTCGGCGGCGCGGCAGCACAGCGGCTTTTCGATCAGAAGGTGTTTCTTTTTCTTCAGTACCTTCTGGCCTATTTCCCCATGCAAAAAGGTGGGGGCGGCAACGATCGCCGCGTCGATACCCCCTAGAAGCGCTTCAAGATCGTCGAACGCCGTGACACCGAGTTTTTGGGCGACCCTTTCTCGATTGGCCGCGTCGGGATCAAAGACTCCCACCAAGGAACATCGGGGATCCGCGGCGGCTTTCTCGGCATGAAATCCCCCCA
>CADBTE010000350.1 GCA_902797455.1 uncultured Planctomycetota bacterium
CCGGGCCGGCCACAGCGCCAGACCCGCGAAGGTTCCCGCCAGGACTAATATCCCCGCGACGCTGTACTCGCCGAAGATCGGGGAACTCTGCAGCCAGACCGGCTGCTGATACAGCGCGTGCTGCAGGGCACAGAAAGAAAAACCGTCGACGACATGGAAACGAAACCATTCCCCCCCGATCCACAGCGCCGGAAGGAGAAGAACACACGCGCCGTGGACGCGGTGAACGAGCGTTCGGGCCGCGGCGGTGACCAGAGGAACCCAGGGGGCCAGGGCGAAGGAAATAACGACCCATCCGAACCAGATTCCCCAGTGGGGGAGCGGAAGCCAGATCAACGCCCCTCCCCAAAAGGCGACCGTCAAAAAATAGATGATCCGGTACGGGTGTTTGGGGCAGTCCTCCGTCTTCATTCGGACCAGGGGAACCCAGAAGAAGGGAACCAGGAAGGCCAGCGGCCAGCACTCCACCGGGGGGAGCGCCAGATAGTAAAGAACCAGGGAAGTCAGCGCGCAGAGAAAATACGCCATGGTGAATCTTTTGAAGATGGTCAGTCGAAGGGGAAAGGACCGCCCGCGGCACGGCCGCGGCCCGGCGCTCATTATAACGGATCGTTCTGTTTAGACCAACACACGTATCGGCCGCGTTATCTTGTACGCGTACCTTGACCAAACGCGGGCGGGGCCGTACAATTTACGCTCGGAGGTTGTTTTTCCGGTAAGGTTAGGGAGTTCCCCTTGGTCGCCGCGCGATGGATTAAACCCGTGCGTTGAGAAAATCGCGTGTCCCAAGCGGTTAAGGAAAACGCCGTAAAGGAGTAAAAGAAAACTATGGCCACCGTTTACTCTCTGCTCACCGAAGGACTGGCGGAACGTCTGTGCTGCTCCCCTTCGGAGTTCACCCCCCAGACGACTTTCGCGTCGCTTGGGCTCGACTCGCTCGACTTGGGCGAGCTTCTCATTATTCTCGAGAATCGGCTGGGGTTCGAGATCGAGTCCGACCGCAAGATCGGAACCATTCAGGACCTGGTTGACATTATCGAGAATATCCGCAAAAAACGGGGTATTCGGATCCCCGATGTCGACGACAACAAGAACGCTGATGACAAGAACGCTGGCGGTTCGGCCGGTTGAAATACTTTCGGACGGCTCAGCCGCTTAAAACAATGGACATTCCTATGAAGAGAGTAGTTGTGACCGGGCTGGGAGTGATCAGTCCGGTAGGGAATACGGTTGAGGACTTCTGGCGCAACGTCGTCGAGGGGAATTGCGGCATCGGCCCGATCACCCGATTCGACTCTGCCGATTTTAAGGTTCACCTCGCGGCCGAAGTCAAAGACTTCGATCCGTTCCAATATATGGAGCGCAACGAAGTCGCTCGGACCGATCCCTATATCCGCTACGCGATGGCGTCGACCCAGCAGGCGGTCGAGCAGAGCGGTTTTCTGTCGACGGTCTCCCCAGAGCGTTTCGGTGTCATCTTCGGCTCGGCGATCGGGGGGGTCACCACCTGTTTCCGCGAGCACGCCAAGCTTTTGGCCAACGGCCCGCGCCGGGTCTCCCCCTTCTTCGTCCCGATGTTCATCGCCAATATGGCTTCCGGGCTCCTGGCGATTCGGTATAACTGCCACGGGCTGGTGATGCCGACGGTCACCGCCTGCGCGACCGGCGCGTCGGCGATCGGCGAGGCGTACGAGAAGATTCGTTTCGGCCTGGCCGACGTGATGATCGCCGGCGGCAGCGAGGCGGCGATCACCGACTGCGCCATCGCCGGGTTCTCGAACATGAAGGCGCTCTCCCTGTCGGACGACCCCCTGGCGGCCTCCCTTCCGTTCGATCTGCGCCGCAGCGGCTTCGTGATGGGGGAGGGATCGGCGACGCTGATTCTTGAGGAGTACGAGCACGCGGTCAGCCGCGGCGCTCCTCTTCTGGGAGAGATCTGCGGATACTGCGCCACCTGCGACGCCTACCATTTGGCTACTCCCCGGCCCGACGGAAAACAGGGGGGGCGCGCGATGGCCGAATCGATTCGCCAGGCGAACTGGCAGCCGGGCGAAAACGTCTACCTCAACGCCCACGGCACCGGTACCCCGCTGGGGGATATCGCCGAAAGTCAGGCCGTTCACGAGGTCTTCGGCGAGCATGCCGCGCGGGTTCCCGTCAGCTCGACCAAGTCGGTGACCGGCCATATGATCGGCGCCGCCGGCGCCGCCGAGGCGATCGTCTGCCTCCTGGCGATGCGCGACGGGGTCGTTCCCCCGACCATCGGGCTGACCGAGCCCGACCCGAAGTGTGATCTGGACTATGTCCCGCTCAAGGCGCGCGCTTTCCGGCCGACCCTGACGCTGTCGAACTCGTTCGGGTTCGGCGGCCACAACGTGTCGCTGGCGATGCGCCCGGTCCGCGGCTAAAATATTTTTCCCGCCGCGGCTAAAACCCACAGTTAAAAGAATAAGCGAATGTTCTATCAACAGTTTTGCCGCGAACAGTTCGACGCCGAAGGGCGTTTGATTGACTTTTCTCTGGAATATCCCGAAAACTTCAACTTTGGGTACGACGCGGTCGACGCGATTGCCCGGCAGGAACCCGACCGAACCGCACTGGTCTGGGAAGACGCCGAGGGGAATACCCTAACCTATACGTTCGGCGATATCAGCCGCCTGAGCAATCAGGCGGCGAACGTCTTTTTGAGCCAGGGGATCCGCAAGGGGGATCGGGTGATGCTCATCCTCAAGCGTGTCCCGGAGTACTGGTACACCGTCGTCGCCCTGCACAAGATCGGCGCGGTGGCGGTCCCCGCCTCGTTCATGCTGACGATCGAGGATCTGGTCTATCGGATGCGGAAGATCAATATCTCGGCGATGGTGATCGTCTCGGACGACGCGCTGGGGGAATTGGTCTGTCACGTTCGGGAGGAGGCGCCGCTTCTGAAGACCGTCTGGACCACGGAGGGGAACCGTTTCGGTTTTCGCTGTTTGGCGGACGATATCGCCGCCGCGCCGGCGACTCTTGAGCGTATCGATACCCGCGCCGAGGAGCCGATGATCGCTTACTTCACCTCGGGGACGACCGGCTACCCGAAGGCGGTGGCCCACAGTCACCTCTACCCCCTGACGCATATCGTCACGGCCAAGTATTGGCAGCGGTGTCTCGACGGCGGTCTGCATTTGACGATCGCCGATTCCGGCTGGGGAAAGACCTCGTGGGGGAAGATCTACGGCCAGTGGCTGGTCGGTTCGGCGGTGATGGTCTTCGATTTCGATTCGTTCGATTCGCGCCAGATGGTCACGGTGATCAACCGCCACGGCGTGACCACCTTCTGCGCTCCCCCGACGATCTACCGCTACTTGGTTATGCGCGGCAATGTCTCTTTGCCGACGCTTAAGCATGTGACCTCCGCCGGCGAATACCTCGCCCCCGAGGTCTCGCGCAAATTCGAGGAGCTCACCGGTCTGACCATCGCCGAGGGGTACGGTCAGACGGAACTGTCGCTGACCATCGGCAATTTGGCCGGCGATCCCCCCCGCCGCGGCTCGCTCGGGAAGGCGGCGCCGCTTTATGATATCTCCCTGATTCGCGACGACGGCACGGAAGCTTCGATCGGGGAACCGGGACAGATCGTGGTCCGCGCCAAGCGGGGCTGTCAGGGGCTGATGCTCGGGTACCTCAGCGGCGATGCGATCAGCGACGAGCCGATCCGTGACGGCACGCTTCTCACCGGCGATACCGCCCGCCTGGACGAGGACGGGTATTTCTGGTTCAACGGCCGGCTCGACGACGTGATCAAAACCGGCGGTTTCCGCGTCGGTCCCGACGAGATCGAGCATATCCTGCTGGAGCACCCGAAGGTGGCCGAGTGCTCGGTGATCGGGGTCCCCGATCCGCTGCGGGGCCAGGCGATCAAAGCGCGTGTCGTTCTGGTTCCCCACACCGAGGCGACCGAGGAACTCAAGAAAGAGATTCTCCTGGCCGCCAACGATCAGCTGGCGGTCTACAAGAGAATCCGTTTCCTCGATTTCGTCGAGGATCTCCCGAAGACGCAAAGCGGCAAGATCCGCCGCTCGGGGCATTAAACACTCCCCGCTATATTTTTGTCATCCGCCGTGGCTTGTCCGGCGCCGAAAACCTTTCAAGAAAGGCCTCTACCATGATCCAACACGCTCCGTTCGCTCGGCAGGCGCTTTGTCGTTTTTACCGCGCCGCCGCGCTGGCCTGCGCCCTGACGGCGGGGACATTCCTCGCGGCGCAGTCGGTCGATCCCGATCTTTCCCTCGGCGCGCTGCCGGCGGTCGTTCCCGAATCGATCACCTCGCGCGCCGTCCCCGATCAGCGGGTCCGCCAGTACGTCACGGCCCAGCGCGTCGTCTGGAAGAGCGGGGCGGTTGACGGGGAAGAAATGCTCCTGGAAGCCCCTCTGGGGCAGACCTCGACGGCGGAGATGACCAAGGGCTTCCACATGAAGAAGCTCCCCGGGGAGGAGTGCGCGATTCTGCTCGATCTGGGGACCGAGATCCACGGAGGGATCCGCCTGGAGGCGCGTACCTTAGTCCCCGCCGATGAGTCCCTCGGCAAGATCGTCCGGGTTCGGGTCCGTTTCGGCGAATCGGCCGACGAGGCGATGGCATCGGTCGGTGAAAAGGGGGCCGTCAACGAACATTCCATCCGCGATATGGTCGTTTCCGTTCCGTGGCTCGGCCAGATCGAGTTCGGGGAATCGGCCTTTAGGTTCGTCCGCCTCGACCTGGTGGACGACGGCGCCGAGATCTGGTTCGACTCGGTCCGCGCGGTCTTCGTCTATCGTCCTCTCGAGCAGCCGGGGAGTTTCCGCTGCTCCGACCAGCGGCTCAACGACATTTGGCGAACCTGCGCCTACACGCAGTTTTTGACGATGCAGGGGTATATCTTCGAGGGAGCGAAGCGGGACCGCCTGGTCTGGTACGGCGATTTCCATCCGCAGTCCTCCACGACGCTGGCGGTCTTCGGCGCGCCGAAGGTGCTGCGCGATACCCTGGGGGATTACGCCCGCGCGGTGTGGCCTCTCCCCAAGTGGATGAATACGATGCCGAACTACTCGCTGTGGTGGACCATCTCGGTGAGCGACCTGTTCCGCTACAGCGGCGATAAGCGCTGGCTCGCCGAGCAGGCCGACTACCTGCGCGGCCTGTTCAAGCAGCTTAAGGGGTCGATCGCCGAGGACGGCCACGCCTCGTTCAAGGCACCCTTCCTCGACTGGCCGACCAATGATAAGCCGGCCGCCCTGGACGCCGGCACGCACGCGCTGTTCGCCGTGGCGCTGGACCGCTTCGCCGAGATCGCCGATCAGCTCGGCGACGCCGCCTGGAAGAAAGAGGCGCAGGACCTCGCCGCGAAGGTCCGTTCGTACCATCCCAATAACGTCGGCAACAAGCAGGCCGCCTCGCTGCTGCTGATCGCCGGGATCGACGCCGCCGACTCTCCCAACATCGATGTTGTCGCTCGTAATGGCGGCGAGGGGTTCTCGACCTTCTACGGGTTCTATATGCTCGAGGCGCTGGCGCTGGGGGGGCAAAAGCAGCTGGCGCTCGACGTGATTCGTCAGTACTGGGGAGCGATGCTCGACGTCGGGGCGACCACCTTCTGGGAAGACTTTGACCTGAAATGGCTTGAAAACGCCGGCCGCGTCGATGAGCTGACCGCGCCGGGGCAGGAGTCGCTCCACGGCGACCGCGGCGCCTACTGCTACATCGGCCTGCGGCACTCGCTGTGCCACGGCTGGTCGAGCGGCCCGGCGGCCTGGACGACGGCGCACATTTTGGGCGTCACCCCCGCCGAGCCGGGATACAAGAGCTTCCGCTTCGAGCCGTTCTTAGGCGACCTGGACTGGGCCGAGGGAGATGTCCCGACGCCGTACGGCCCGATTCATGTCCGGCTGGAGAAGGCCGCCGACGGGTCGATTAAAAGCAGCGTTGAAGCCCCCGACGGGGTCGTTCAGGCGAAATAGCGTTTTCGCCCCTTTTGATTCCACCACGCGATGAGTCCCTCGGCGCTATGGCGCCGAGGTTTTTTTTCGGTTTGTCTTTTCCGGCTCTTCACCCGTTTTGGGGGAGCCCCTTTTATGGCGCCAGCTGCCGTATCAACTTGTCCGGTAACGCCTCATTGCTGCCTTCAATATCCGTAGACAACGTTCTCCCCCGAGATTGCCTTGTATCGCGCTTTTGCTCTGGTCACTTGCCTATAAATTACCTTAAAAACGGCCTATGAA
>CADBTE010000351.1 GCA_902797455.1 uncultured Planctomycetota bacterium
ACCCAGTAGCGCAGACAGCTGAAGATCAGCTCCCGCATGAGGGGGTGGTTCCCGTTGACGGTATTGCCGCACCCCGAGTAGTTGCAGTAACTCCCATCGCGGTTGAGGAGGTAGTAGCTGGAGTTCCCCAGCCCCTTGAAACACAGCGTGGGGCCCAGTTCATTCCCCTCGGCGGTGTGATTGAAGACGACGTCTAAAATCACCTCGATCCCCGCCTGGTGAAGAGCCAGTACCATCTGCTTGAATTCACGAACCTGCGCTCCCGGCTGCTTCGAGCAGGCGTAGCCGCGGTGGGGGGCGAAGAACGCCATCGGTTCATACCCCCAGTAGTTGTGGATCGGCTTAAACGAGCCGTCGGTCTCGTTCGTCGGAAACTCGTGCACCGGCATCAGCTCGACGGTCGTCACCCCCAGCGACTGAAGGTAGGGGATCTTCTCGATCAGGCCGAGGTACGTCCCCGGGTGTTTCACCGAGGAGCTTTCATCGGCGGTAAAACCGCCGACGTGGAGCTCGTAGATCACCGAATCGATCAGGGGACGGCGGATATGACAGTCGGTGGTCCAGTCGAAATCGTCCGAGACGACCACACACTTGGGGGGACGAATCACGCCGTCGTCGGAGGGCTGAAAATCACCCGCCAGCGCCTTGGCGTAGGGGTCGATCAATCTCGCGCGGGAATCGAACCGATGCCCCGCCGCCGGATCGTACGGGCCGTCGGCTTGAAAATGATAGAGCTGCCCGGGCCGGATCCCCTCGAGAAAACAGGACCAGACATCCCCCCAGCGGAAGTAAGCCGGATCCAAAGAGATGACGTCGGTCGGCTCGGTATCGTCGACCGAGGAGTAGAGCAGCAGCCGCATTCCGGTCGCGAAACGGCTGACCACCGAGAACTGGACCCCGTTCTCGCGAAGAATCGCGCCGTAGGGGAGATCACATCGGTTGTGAAAAAGAGGGGAACCCATCGACATCATCATCGAAACACCTCGGACGTGCTATCCATCCCCAGCGAAAAAATGGGGAAAACGCGACTTGCCTATCCTTGCCCAAATATTACATTTTAACTATACTACCTAGTCAGGGCTGTGTGAAGGATTTCCCCGCTCTGCGAGGAGGTTTTTTTCCTAAGAAACCTCACAGCTGGCTTGTCCCTCATAACGCGCCCCCCAAGAGGTGCAAAAGAAACCGGTTTTTTCATTGTACAAAACCGGCGAATATATTAGACTGGTTTGGATATAGGGGCCGCTAGGTAATAAGGTTTCGGGCGGCCGACGGATAACACCTACAGACCATGGACACAAGTCGAAAGGAACCTTTATGGGAGAGAACGCTTTAAAGCGAACGCCGCTTTTTCAAAAGCACGTCGAGTGCGGCGGCAGACTGATCGACTTCGGCGGCTGGGAACTCCCGGTTCAGTACACCGGCGGTATCCTCAGCGAGCATAAGATGGTCCGACAGCGGGCCGGGCTGTTCGATGTCTCGCACATGGGGGAGATCATCGTTCAGGGCCAGGGGGCGAAGCGGTTTATTCAATCGCTCATCACCAACGACATCGATCGAATCGCCGCCGGCGAGACGATCTACTCCCCGATCTGCCAAGAGGACGGGGGGACGGTCGACGATCTGATCGTCTACCGCTTCGCCGACGACGATTTCTTCGTCGTGGTCAACGCCGCCAATACCGACAAAGACTTCGCCTGGTTCCGAAAGCACTGCCCCGAGAATCTGCGCTGCGAGAATGTCTCCAGCCAGTTCGCCCAGCTGGCCGTCCAGGGGCCGAAGGCCGAAGAGGTTCTCCAGAGGCTCACCTCGCTCGATCTGTCGGAGGTGAAATTCTTCCACTTCGCGCGCGATGTCGAGGTGGCCGGCGTCAACTGCCTTCTGTCCCGAACCGGCTATACCGGCGAGGACGGCTTCGAGCTGTACTGCCCCGCCGGTGACGGCCCCGCCCTGTGGGACGCGATCCTGCGCGCCGGCGGCGAGAATATCACCCCGATCGGGCTGGGGGCGCGCGATACCCTCCGCTTCGAGGCGAAACTGCCGCTGTACGGCCACGAGATCACCGAAACGATCACCCCCGTCGAGGCGGGGCTGGGCTTCTTTGTCCGGACCGAGATCGACGACGACTTTATCGGGAAGGCCCCGCTCAAAGCCCAAAAAGAGGGGGGGCGCGAGCGCTTCCTGTGCGAGGTCGAGATGGTCGGCCGCGGTGTTCCGCGCGCCGGTTACGAGGTGGCTAAAGACGGCCAGACGGTCGGTTTCGTGACGACGGGGATGTTCGCCCCGACGCTCGAAAAGATGGTCGCCCTGGCGCTGCTCCCCAAAGAGTTATCCGAGCCGGGAACCGCCGTCGATGTCGTCATCCGCGGCAAGCCGGTCGCCGCCGAGGTCAAGAAAGGGATCTTCTACTCGAAGAAGACCAAATCGAAAAAGTAACCTTTCCGGCCGTTTATCGATATTTCCCCATACATTTTCACCTGTCAGAATCAGGACACTTCTATGAACATCCCCGAAAATCTTCGTTATACCTCGACCCACGAATGGGTCCGCTTCGACGGAAGCAAGGCCTTTGTCGG
>CADBTE010000352.1 GCA_902797455.1 uncultured Planctomycetota bacterium
ATCTTCGATGTCTCGCTCCACGGTTTCCCGGTCGGGATGATCAAAAGCTGCCGCCGCTACTGGAACGCCGACGTTGCCGAGAGGATTGTTCAGCTCGGCTGCATTAAGTTCGACAACCCGCAGTTCACCCTCTCGACCACCTTCGACCGGGCGGATTTCACCCGACTGCTGATCGAAAAATTCCATCTTGCCCCCGAAACGGTCTCGGAGTTCTTCGATACCGCCCGCAATATGACCCACTACGGCGACGAGAAGATGACGACTCGGGAGCTGTTCGACCGGTTCTTCCCGAATCGCCCCGATGTCGTTCGGCTGATTATGGAGCCGATCACCTACGCGAACGGCTCGACCCTCGAGGACCCGGCGCTGACCTACGGGATCGTTTTCTCAAACTTTATGTCGAAGGGATGCTATACCTTCCAGGGGGGGACCGACCTGTTCGTCAAGATGCTCCGCGATGAGATGGTCAAAAACGGGGTCACGATCCTCACCAACGCGCCGGTCGAGAAGATCCTCGTCGAAAACGGCCGCGCCGCGGGGGTCAAGATCGCCGAAACCGGCCTCGATATCCCTATCCCCGAACTGGGGGGACGCCGAGCCCATGTCTGCGCCCTGGCGGGAAAGACCATTCGCGCTCGGTCGGTTGTCTCCAACGCCAATTTATTGGGGACGATCTTCCAGTTAACCGGCCAGGAGCACTTCCCCGGCGACTTCATCGATTCGGCCAAAGCGGTTCGCCTGAACAATTCCAGTACTCAGGTCTACATGGCCCTTGCCGAGGGGGAAACCCTCGACGAGGATGTCTGCGGCGACCTGCTCTTTACCTCGGTGGCCCCTGAGTTCAAAACCGATCTGCTCCTCTCCAAAAACATCACCAGCCGGACCTTCTCGTTCTACTACCCGAAGACCCGGCCCCAGATCGACGCTGCGCGTTTCTACGCCGTCGCCAGTGCCAACGCGCGCTACGAGGATTGGGCCGACCTTCCGGCCGAAGAGTACGAGACCGCGAAGAAAGATCTGATCGAGACCACCCTTGATACCTTCGAAAAGTATCAGCCGGGGATCCGCCGCAAGCTCGCCTTTGTCGAGGCGGCGACGCCCCGCACCTTCCGAGCTTACACCGACCATTGGGCCGGAGCCAGCTTTGGAACGAAATACGAGGGACTGGCCGTCAGCCGCGCGCTCCCCGGCGCGTTGCCCGGCCTCTTCCATACGGGAAGTGTCGGTATTATTATGTCGGGCTGGCTCGGCGCGGTGAACTACGGTGTGATCGTCGCCAATGACGTCGACGCTTTCTTGCTGTGACCCCCTAACCGGGCAGCTCCCTTGGCGAGCCCCAACCGTCAAAACATTCCGACCTAACTAAGTTACGTGTTATCGCGATAAGCATACGAGGCGCTGCTATGTCCGGATCGAACTGGAACCACCAAACGATTCTCGACGCCATCCCTCACCGTCCCCCGTTCCTCTTCGTTGATGAGATTGTGGATTGGACGGACAGTGAGATCACTGCCACCTATACCTTTAAGGGGAATGAATTCTTCTTTGAGGGGCACTATCCCGGAGCGCCGCTGGTTCCGGGGGTGATTCTGTGCGAAAGCGCGATGCAGGCCGGCGCGGTTCTCCTCTCTAAGCTGTTCGCCGTCGAAGCGGCTAAAGGGCGCCTGGCCGATTCCGACGACCCGAACACCAAGATCATTCCGGTGGTCGGACGAATGAAAGAGGTCAAATTCAAACGAATGGTCTCCCCGGGCGAAACCATCGTTCAGCACGTTCACATGAAAGAGAGAATGGGAGGGGCCTATTTTCTCGCCGCCCGGATCACCGTCGAAGGAGAACTGGCTGTCAGTTTCGAGTTCACCTGCATACAAACGCGGAAATAACGATGCGCTATAACGCGGACCTAACAATCGACCTGCACGGTCTCACCGCCGAAGCCGCGGTGGCATACCTATGCCGACGGCTTGAACCGGGCTACCACAGCAAAAAAAGCGTCCTGGTCATTCATGGCAACGGCGCGGGGCGGCTGCGCGAGGCGGTTCGCGCCTGGGCCAGGCGTTCCGCCCTCGTTGAGGATATCTGGGAAGGCGAAAACCGATTCCTCGACGGGGGATCGGGAGTGACGCTTCTGTTTCTCCGCTAAGGGTTTTTCCGGCACACCCACCGTTTTTTTTCAACGCAAGTCCGATGAACAAACCTGCCTCCGGCATCTTCCGATCCGACGACAGCGGGATACTCCTGATGATCGGGGGAGACGATCGAGAGGAATTCCAAACGCCGAGGCAGGCGATTCGCATTCTCGCGCGCGGCCGCGGGATCGAGCCGGTGGAAACGCGCCTGCCGCTGGCTTTCGATACCTTAAGCGGCAAAGAGTGTATCGCGGTGATTCTTTGCCAGAGCTGTCCGGGGGCCTATTCCCAAAACTTTTTGCGCCGATTGCGGCGGCTCTCCCCGCTGACACCGGTGATTCTGCTGGCCGGAGACCTATGTGAGGGGGAAGGACGAACGGGGAATCTCCCTCTGGGGATCGTGCGCGTGTGCCGACGGCGGTGGCGGCAGTTTGTCAGCGACGATCTGGAGCCATTCTTGACAAGTGGAACAGGACGCCTTGCTCTTCCCCCCATCGCCGCGGATGAGGATTATCTTGTGCTGGCCTCCCGTTCCCACGGCGCGTTTCCCCCCTTCCCTTCCGGCGACGCCCCCCCCTCGGAGGCGATTGCGTTCCGCTCCCCCAACATCGATCCGAAGGAAGCCCCCCTTCCCCCGATTTGCGTCGTTGCGGCGTACGACCACGCGATGGGGGAGATGATCGCCGACCTGTGGCGCCGGAGGGGAAAAGGGAGTGAGACATTCACGGCCGACACCCTTCTTGCCGCGCGCGCGGTTCGTCCTGGGGATCCCGAGAGGATTATTCTTGACTCGGTCGCGCGCAGGACCGCCGACGAACTTCCTGTGATCGAAAAGCTCTCCGCCGCCTTCCCGCGATCCCAAATCGATCTGCTTCTTTTCGCCCCCCGCTTCGAGGACGAACGTCTTTTCGCTCCCCTGACAAATGTCCGACTGATCGCCAAACCGTTTGTCTAGGGTTGGGCATTTTCCGCAGCGGCGTCTTCTGCGGCGGCCTCGGCCGGCGGCTGTTCTGCTTTCTGAGAAACCTCGGGAAGATTGCGCCACTCGTTCGGCAGGAATACCCGAACACCATCGTCAAAGACCTTCGCCTCAAAGTGGTGCTCGGCCAAATAGGCCCGCAATTTCGCCAAAAACGGGATGTGACGTATCTTTCCGATAAAGGGACGGTCACTCACCAGTTCGGGATCCATCACCCCTCCGATCAAGCCACCAGGATAATCGACGAAAACGGAAGGGCCCCCATCATCGATCTGACGAATAAGGTCATCGAGCCGATCTTCGGTGAGGTAACCGTCGATGAGAAAGGGTATCCCATAACAGTAGGGAATGGCATTGACACGATTGGTCATGGAATATAGATCCAGTCCACTCATCCCGATCGACAACACAGGAGCGTCAGGAAGCGTGTTGAG
>CADBTE010000353.1 GCA_902797455.1 uncultured Planctomycetota bacterium
AACACCGCTGAAGACAGTACCCCCGCCGCCGACCGTACCGCCGGCCGGGATCCTTTTCTTGACGACGAATTCGGGAAAGAGGCGGTTCCGTTCGCCGATATCGACGACGATTCCGCCGATGCCGATGCCGCGGCCGAGAGCTTTGTTTCCGCCTCGCACGCGCCGCCGAAGGCCCCCGGCGCCGATCCTCGGCGCGATGAAATCAACCGCCGGGCCGCCTCGCGCTTCCGCGACAAGGTTCGCCGGGAACAGGAAGAGCTTCGGGCCGCCGCGGCCGATCAGCTCGCCGAAACCGATCCCGACGAGGAGATGGCGGTCGAGGCGATCTTCCATGAACGGGAACGCGACCTGGCCGACCGGCTCAGGACGCTGCCGGTTTGGCTGCTGAGTATCGGACTGCACGTGCTGCTGATGGTCTTCCTTGGGATGCATGTCTTCGGAACCAAGCATACCGACCGGATCGAGCTGATCGCCCAGCCGAGCGACGAGGTCGGGGTCGATATGGACGTTCTCGACGCCGACGACATCGACATCGCCGACTTCTCTATCGAGACGTTCGAGGAACCGACGGTCGAAACGCCGATCGCCTCCGCCGTCGATATCCAGCCGATGGAAGATGTTCCGCTGAGCGACGATCTGGTTTTTGACACCGAGCAGGCGGCCGAGCTGGTCGAGCCGGTCAGCGCCGCCTCCTCGCTGACCGGCCTGGCCGGACGCCTAGAGGGAAAGGCGCGCCTCCTCAAATCCGGCGGCGGCACCGACGCCAGCGAAAAGGCGGTCCAAAACGCTCTGGCGTGGCTGGCCCGCCACCAGAGGCCCGACGGAAGCTGGTCGATCCAGCACGACGAGGGACTCACCTGCCAGTGCGGGGGCGGCGGCTCGAGGACGAAATCCCCGATGGCGGCCACCGCGCTGGCTCTTTTGCCTTTCCTTGGCGCGGGGAATACCCCGACCCGGGGGAAGTACGCCGATTCGGTCGCCAGAGGGATCGACTTCCTCCTGGCCAACGGGCGGCGGACTCCCGAGGGGTTCGATTTGAGCGACGAAGGGGGGACGATGTACTCCCACGGTCTGGCGACGATCGCCCTGTGCGAGGCGTGCGCGATGGCCCGCGACGACGAGAAGAAGAAATACAGTACGCTCTTTCAGGCCGCGAAAGAGGCGGTCGCGTTTACCGTGTTCGCCCAAGACCCCAACGGGGGCGGCTGGCGGTACCATCCGCAGCAGCCGGGAGACACTTCGGTGGTCGGCTGGCAGCTCATGGCGCTCAAAAGCGCGGAATACGGCGGCATCCATGTCCCGCCCGAGGTCATGGCTAAGGCCCGTGGTTTTTTGGCCAACAAGGTAGCTTACGACGGGGGGACCCGATACGGGTATACCGAGGCGGGCCCCGGGACCGACGCCACCACCGCGATCGGGCTTCTTTGCCGTCTGTTCCTCGACTGGGGGGTTGATAACCGTGTTTTAGCGAAGGGGACCGACGCCATCATCGCCGAGGTTCCCAAGTACAGCAATCCCTACTTCATTTACTACGCGACGCAGCTGTTTCACCACATCGGCGGTCCGAAGTGGACGACCTGGAACAACCAGGTTCGCGACGAGCTGGTCCGGCGGCAGGTGACCGAAGGGGAGAGGGCCGGCAGCTGGGATGTCCCCGCCTCGACCTCGATCAGCGATTCGGACCTCGGCTACTCCTCCTCCGGAGGCCGTCTTTTCGTTACGTCGCTGTACTGCATGACCCTCGAGGTCTACTACCGGCATATGCCGATCTACCAGCTCAGGAAGACCGGCCAGGGGGCGGATCTGTTCCCGATCGATTGACGAGGGGGCCGATGGGAGAATAGAAATACAGCAACAGGTTTGAATAGGTAACCGAATAAAGTGATCGATTCGTATCTTTACCCTTATCAGAACCCCCCGCGGCGCTAAAATAGGGTAAATAGATACGGCCGATCAAGCAGATAAGCAAACAAAAAATCATCGAGTAGAAACGCGTTTCCCTTTGTTCCAGGAGCAGCATAAAAGATGAGTTCAGACAAACCAATCACGAACAATAACGAAACTCGGCGGAGTTTCTGCAAGACCGCCATTGCCGCCGGCGCCGGCGCCGCGGCGGTGGCGCTGCCGATTTACGGAGGGGCACGGATGGTGCTTTATCCCCTCCAGCAAGAGGGGCTGTCGGGCAAGGAGTATCAGCTCACGACGATTGACAACCTAGACTCTACCCCCCGTTCGTACGCCGTGGTCGACACGATCCGCGACGCGTGGGTCTCGGCCCCGAATCAGACGATCGGCAACGTCTTCCTGCGAAAGGTGACCAACGAGGATGGTTCGGTCGGCGTCGAGGCGTTCCAGTCTGTCTGCCCGCACGCCGGCTGCCGCGTGAAGGTTGACCAGCAGAAGAACCCAAAGACCGGTGAGGTCGAGACGATGTTCTACTGTCCCTGCCATGGCGATATGTTCTCGCTGACCGGTCAGCGGATCGACCCGGATACCTGCAAGTCGGCGCGTGATCTCGATTCGCTTGAGGCCCGGGTCGACGAGGCCGGCCGCGTCTTCGTCAAGTTCCAGAATTTCCAGCTCGGCTGCGCCGATAAATCTCCGGTCTGATATTGGCCGGACCCTTTCGGCGCTTCGGCGTGAACGATTGAATAAATAACCTGCAAGACGAAAAGATATTCAGGATAAGAAACATGAAAGGTTTACTCCGCTGGCTCGATGAGCGAACCGGGTTGGTCACGGGTCTGGGAAAAGTGGCCCATTACACCGTTCCGGCGCACCACTGTTTTTGCCGATTCCTCCCGGTCGCGATCATCTTCGCGTTTATCCTTCAGGGTATCACCGGTCTGCTGCTGTGGGCCTTCTACGCCCCGAGCAGCCAGACGGCCTGGGAGAGCGTCTATTATATCCAGTACCAGCTTCCGTACGGCTGGCTGGTTCGCGGCATTCACCACTACAGCGCCCAGGTTCTGGTGGCGATGCTCTTCCTCTATGTCCTCATGCTGATTATCCACGGCGCCTACCGCCGTCCCCGTGAGTTTGTCTACTGGTCCGCGGTGGTGATGTTCCTCATGGCGCTGTGCAGCTGTCTGACCGGCGATCTTCTGATGTGGTCGCTCTCCGGCTACTTCGCGACGATCACCCGCGTCGCGTTCCTGCAGCTGCTCCCGAAAATCGGTCTGCCGCTCTACCAGCTGGTGGTCGGCGGTCCCGATCCGCAGTTTGGCACGCTGACACTGACCCGATTCATCGTCCTCCACGTGGCGGTCTTCGGCGGCGGCGGTTTCGTGATGCTCCTGCTGTGGAAGTGGTTCGACCTCAAGTCCCGCCCCCTGTCGAATGAGAAGGGGTGCAAACACCCCTGCGCGCTGGCGTGCGCGAAGGTCGAAAAGCGGTCTTTCTGGAACTGGGATGTCTTCTGTGCCGGTATCGCTTGCCTCCTGACGATGGCGCTGATTCTGACGCTGGTCTTCCAGCACTCGCTCACTCCCAGCCAGATCGCCTCTCGCGACGCCACCCTTCCGGCCGAGTCATATCTGGGTGCCGACCTCAGCTCCCCGGCCGATCCGGGCAGCTCTTTCGACGCGGCCCGTCCGGAGTGGTCGTTCCGCGCCCTGTACCATATGACCAAACTCCCGATTTTCTCGAAGATCGGTATGGTCTACGCCATCTTCGGGGTCTCGGGAATTTTGGTCGCCTTCTTCCTGGCGGCGCCCATCTTGGCGCGTATACCGGGGGGCCACGGCGTGATCGTCGTCATCACCCTGGCGCTGTTCGGTGTCACCTGCTGGTTCACCTACCTGTCGTACTGGGACGACTACAAGAACCCCGACCACGCCCCGACGTTCCTGGCCAGCGTCGCCCAGGCCGACACGCTCGCCAAGCGTTCGGTCGAGCTGTGCGCCGCCCCCGACGGCATCCCGACCACCGGCGCGCTGTCGCTGCTCAAGAAAGACCCGTTTGTCCAGGGGCCGAAGCTCTTCTCGCAGCACTGCGCCAGCTGCCATAACTTCGCGCCGTTCGGCTCGATTCAGCCCGACGCCGATTTCGCCTCGATCGAATGCGCCGACCCGAGCGCGCCGAACCTCTACAAGGCGATCTCGCCGCAGTGGATCGGCGGCTTCTGCGACGCCGATCGCCTGGTGACCGATGACTTCTTCGGGAAGACCACCAGTTTCGCCAAGAACGGCTCGATGATCACCTACCTCAAGGGGCGTGTCTTCGGCGGCGTCCAGATGGACGACGGCAGCTTTATGCTCAATACCTCCGACGGTCTGATCGGTCAGCTGATCGCTCCCGACGCCTCGCCGGCGTTCGATATCCTGGAAGAGTCCCTCACCGAGCTGGTCGAGGACGACGACGCCAATGAGAAGGTTGCCTCGGGCGAGTACCTCGATCTGCTCAAACAGAAGATCGCCGAGAAGTTCGACGACCCGGCGGTGATGGCCGCGCTCGATCCCAAACTCCCGCAGCCGGTCGCCGATGCCCTGAAGAATGTTCTTATCGGGATGGTGGACGATGAGCAGTACGCCGAGCTTCTGACCGATGAGGACAATATCGAGTCGATCACCGACGACGAAATCGACACCTTCCTGACCGATGTCTACCTGGCGAAACTCTGCGGTGAGGACGAACCGATTCCCGCCGGTGAGACGAAGTACATCGATCAGCTGCGCGAAGGGGTCTTGGCCTGTGTCGCCGGTATCGAGCAGGTCCTCTATCAAGAGTCGCAGCTGGACGCCCCCCGCGCTCAAAACGGCGATACGTGGGAAGGGCTTGCCGAGACGGCCGTCTCCGACATGACGTTCCTGCGCTGTACCGAGTGCCACCCCTTCTACGGGAGCAGCTCCGATCACGCCTGCGATCTGCGCGGGTATATGTCGAAGCCGTGGCTGGTCGGAATCATCTGTGACCCGACCACCCCCGAGTACTACGGAGCGAAGAACGACCGGATGCCCGCCTACTGCCCGAAAGAAGGGGATCGCCTCATGTCGCCCGAAGAGGTCGATATGCTTGCCGACTGGCTCCATGGCCGGTGGTACCGCGCCCCGGAGGTGAAGAACGATCAGCTCTTCGGCGAGTGGGGCGGCAAGGGGATCCTCCCCGACAGGCCGGCGGAGTAGGTATCAGCAGGCCGGTAAAAAAGCGGGAGTTTTAATCTCCCGCTTTTTTTGTACCCGGCACGTGCCCCTCTTACCGCGGCGGCAAGGCGGAAGGGGGGAGGAAACCGCCGCGCGGGGGGATCACCGCCATCGAGACGCGCAGCGGAGGGACCTTCGCCTTTGTTCGATAGGGGACCAGAAACGACGAGGAGAAGACCGCCCGAGGGTAGCGTTGTTTGATGGCCGCGATGATTTTCTCTTTATCGGGATCGTCGTCATCCCAAATCCAAATACCCCCCTGGCGGTCGAAATCTTCTTCGCTGGCCCATTCCTCGCTCCAGACGCGCGGCCGGCCGGGACCGTAGACCGAGGCGTTGCCGGCCAGACGCTCTTCTCCCCGGACGAAGGGCAGGGGGGTAAAGGCGCCGCTGGAGCGCCACTGGTTCCAGACCGCCCATGAGAGGGGACGCCCCGGGAAGTGGCAGCTCAGCGGCCTGCCCGTGCGAGCCGGGTAATGCAGAACGCTCAGCGATCCGGCGGCGAGAATCAGGACGGGAACCGCGACAGCCAGGAACAAACCGGTCCATTGGCGCGCGGGGGAGGGGTTCTTCTTCCCGAAGTGATAAAGGAAGAAAATCGGCAGCAGATAGAAAATCTGGCCGGCCCGCGTCACCTGAAAGTGACCATGGCCCGCGAGGGTGACGATCGGGGCACTGAACATCACCGCGAGAAAAACGGCATTGGCCGGTTCTTTTTCCCCGGCGGCCGCCTCGCCGCGCTTTTGAAAAAGCGCCGACATCGGAAGGAGGGGAACGAGGATCAAAAGGGCGATGATCCCCACCGCGCCGAAGAAGCGGGGAACCTCTGGGACGGGGCAAAGCGAAGGGGCGCTTGGGGGGAGGATCAGCCCGGCCCCATTGTGCCTAAAGGCCCAGACAACCAGCGGCGCGGCGACAAGCGCGAAAACCGCCGCCGTCAGCGCCGCACCGGGGAAGAACCGCTGATCGGACAGCCGCCTTTGAGCCGGTATCGGAAAGACCTGGTAGACCAGCATCACCAGGGCCAGTCCGGCGATCAGCGGCGAACAGTACATCCCCAGGCCGAGGCACAGCCCGGTTCGTGCCCAGTCGGCCGTTTTCCCTTCGGTCAGCGCCCGATGATAAAAGAAGATCGACCCCAGCCAAAAGATCGGCATCGTGACCGTGCCGCAGAGCATCGTGCTGTCGATGTTGAAGAAGACCAGCGAGAGCATCGCCATCGCGGCGGCGAACGCCTGGGGCTCGGGCAAAAACCTCTTCGCTAAGGCGCGGTAGATGAACAGCGAGAAAACAACGCACATCTGCGCGACGAAGTAGGGAGCCCAGGGGGCGCGGCGCGTGGCGTCGTAGAAAACATCGGCCAGAAAGCAGGTCAGCGCGCCGTGCCCCAGAAGCGCCGGCTGCCAGTTCTGCCCGGCGGCGAGGGTCTGGATCGTTTCGGGCCGGAAGTTCGGGACGACTTTCGCCGGGACGATGATCCAGCAAAGCGCCAGGGTCAGGACCGGCAGCCAAAAGACGGTTCGGTCCGTGTCGGGCCGTGCGGCCTCGGGACGGACGCGCGGGGGTGTCGGTGCTTTGGGGGGCGCTGGGGTGGTCATAGGGCGTGATCCGATCGGGGGAGGAATGGTTCTAAGTTTTCCATTGACTATACCACAAAGCGCGCCGAGTGGTTAGGTGTCGAAATTTGGGTTAGGGGGTTTTATCGACACAGCCGTTTCTGTTATAATTTCACTTAGGGGTGTCGACACACGCGAAAACCGTCTTGCCCCGGGGCGCGGTTCGAACGTTGGCGGTGTCTTTTGGTTCGACGCCCGAAGGAGTGACGTTGATATGGATTCTATGATTCGCAAAACCTGTGTGCTGATTCTCGGCGGCGGCCGCGGCACGCGCCTTTACCCCCTGACCAAATATCGGTCGAAGCCGGCCGTTCCGATCGGGGGGAAGTACCGTCTGATCGATATCCCCCTTTCGAACTGCATCAACAGCGGTCTGACGCGTATTTATATCGCGACGCAGTTCAACTCGGTCAGTCTTCACCATCACATCCAGTCGTATTCGTTCGACGACTACAGCAACGGCTTTGTCCAGATATTGGCCGCCCAGCAGACCAACGGCAACGACGGCATGTGGTACCAGGGGACGGCCGACGCGGTCCGGCAGAATTTCAGCTACCTCTCGCAGCGCAAAATCGAGAACGTCCTGATTCTCTCCGGCGACCAGCTCTACCGGATGGACTTCAAAAAGATGATGAAGACCCATTTGGACAGCGGCGCCGACGTGACGATCGCCGCCGTGCCGGTGCTTCGCCAGCGGGCGCATGATCTCGGCATTATGCGTCTGAACAAGACCGGCCGGGTGGTCGGCTTCATCGAAAAGCCGCAGACGGCCGAGGAACTCGACCAATTCAAGACCGAAGAGGATCAGATCAGAGGGTTCGGCGTCGAGCCGGGCGGCCGTCAGTACTTAGCGAGTATGGGGATCTACCTTTTTAAGAAAAAGACCCTCACCGACACGCTGGAGAAAACCGGCTACACCGACTTCGGCAAAGAGGTTCTTCCCGCGGCGATCCGCAGCCGCAAGGTTCAGGTTCATCTGTTCGACGGCTATTGGGAAGATATCGGTACGATTCGCTCGTTCTACGAGACAAACCTGGCGATGGCCTCGAAGAACCCCCCGTTCTCGCTGGCCGATGTCGAGATGCCGACCTATACCCGTTCACGCTTTCTCCCCGCCACGCAGATCGACGGCGCGGTGATTCGCTCCAGTCTGATCGCCGACGGCTGCGCTATCGGCGAGGGGTCGGTGATCGAAAACTCGATCATCGGGCTGCGTTCCCAAATTGGAAAGAACTGCGTTATCCGCAATACCATCGTGATGGGGGCCGACTATTACCTCACCAATGAGGAGCGCGCGCAAGACGCCGCCGACGGCCGGCCCTCGATCGGTGTGGCCGATCATGTGACGATCGAAGGGGCGATCATCGATAAGAACTGCGCCATCGGCGCCGACGCGGTGATCACCAATATCGACGCCGTCGAGAACACCGAGGAGCTCCCCTTCGGCCAGATCCGCGACGGGGTCATCTGCGTCGAGAAGAGCGCGGTGATTCCGGCCAAATGGAACCTGGGGCAATATCTTCAAGGGTTAGCGCGTTAGCGAAAGAATACATATCGTGTCGAAAAGACAAATTGCCGCTTTGGCCGATATCCCCGCGGGAAAGTGCGCCTGCGATTTGTGCGACGGCCGCTGCTGCCGCTATATCGCCCTGCCGTACGAGCCGTCCGACGGTTACGAGGGGTTCGACCAGATCCGCTGGTTCATCTCGCACCGGTCGATCAGCGTGTTCCGCGACGACGGGATGTACTACCTTCTCGTGCAGTCTCCCTGCCGCTTCCTGGACGAGCGCAATCGCTGCGGCTGCTACGCCAATCGTCCCCAGATATGCCGTGATTATTCCGCCGACAAGTGCGAATACTGGATCGAAGGGGTATTCGACGGCTATTTCGAGGTTCCCGAGCAGGTCGAGGAGTACGCCGAGGCGGTCCTCGGCCCCAGGCCCGGCGCGCCGTTCCGCTCAAAGCGCCCCGCCGATCAGTAACCGCGCCGGAAGCGCCGGCCGGGGCGGATTTCACCGTTTTTTGATTTTTCCGTGTTTGCCTCTATGATCAATTCTGCGTTACGTCCCGACCTATTGGCTCTTCCGGGGTACGTTCCCGGCGAGCAGCCGCGCGCCGGCGAGGCGGTCAAGCTCAA
>CADBTE010000354.1 GCA_902797455.1 uncultured Planctomycetota bacterium
CCGTGGCCCCCCACCCCGCGGGGCTGCCCGGCAAATCTGCGCGGGAGGAAAAAAGATATCTTAAAGTTCCGCGGACGGAATAACCGATAAGCGTCGACAGAAAGTCGGCTGCCCACTTCCCCCGCTTTGAGGGAGGGGCCGTCGGTATCTCCAGCAATGGAATGACAGGGGATTAAAAATGAACACGAAGGAAAAGGTTAACCGCTGGACGGTTTGGGGCCTGCTCGCGGCTCTTCTTGTCGGTACGCTGCCGTTGTTTGTCGGCTGTCAGCTCAGCCAGAACGGTCAGACCCTCCCGAGTCCGTACTATCTGGACAACAAGATCCAGTACTTCCCCGCCGGCAACGAGTTCCAGTATCAGGAGGAAGTCGACCGGATGAAGCGCGTGGAAGCGGACAAGAACCTCGACCAGACCGGCGTCTGGCAGCGGTATCAGCAGCAGTAGCGCGCCGAGGCACGCCGCCGCTTCAAAGCCGATATCAAACCCGTACGGCCCCCCGCGCGGAGGCCGTACGTTTCCCTACATTGTGAGGTGTGACGGTGATCGACAAGCTCCTTTCGTTGGACTTCTCGGCCGCGGGACAGTCGCTTGTCAACGTCATCCTCCTTTGGCTCGGTTTTTCGGCCGGAGTGGGGCTGGTGACCCGCCTGATCCTCTTCCCCAGCCGCTGGTGGAAGTCGATCTGGTCGGTCTTTTTGGTCGGCATCGTCGGGAGCTGCCTGGGGCCGCTTCTGCTGACGACGCTGTGCAAGATCGATGTCGAGAAGTTCAACCCGATCAGCATCGCCGGCTTCCTCGTCTCGGTGGCCGCCGCGATCGTGGTGATGATCTTCTACGGCTTTGTCTCGCTGTTTTTCCGCAAGAAGAGCGATTAACCACCGGCGGCCAAGCCGGTGAGCGTGTACGAGATAAAAAAAGACGCCCCGTTCCGGGAGCGTCTTTTCGTTCTTTTCTTGACTTATTTTAAGGAACGCGGCGCCTCTTACCGGGCGTAGTACGACAGCTGCTGGCGCGAGGCCTGGAGACGGCGGCGAATGACCGCCGCGACCAGCGACATCATCTTATAGCCGAAGGAGGGATCCTCGTCGCAGATGCGCAGCAGTTCTTTGCCGTCGACCGACAGGAGCTCGGTGGCGACGCGGCAAATCCCGATCGAGTTGGTCTTGTGCGGGGGAATGACCGACGACCAAAGAAGGTAATCCCCCTCGGTGCAGCTGTCGAGCGTCAGGCGGCGGCCGTCTTTGAGCAGGTACTGCACATCGACCTGGCCGGAGACGACCACGAACAGATGCTGCGACTCTTCGTGCTCGCGGTAGACGATGTCGTTGGCGGCATAATGCTTCAGTTCACAGATTTTCTCGATTTTCGCCAGCGTCTCGGGGTTGACGTCCGGGATATTCATGTAGCGCGTCAGCGCCGTGACGATCGGTGACATCGGTTACTCCACCAAAAGGTTAGGGCATTGGGTTGAACGGGGGCTTCTCCCCCCTTAAAAAAGAGGGGGTTCCTCCCCCCTCTTTCAAGTGAAAGTATAGCTATCCCCGGGGGAAAGAGCAAGTCCCCCCCGGAGCGATGGCGCTACAGGGCGCGCAGCATATTGCGCAGCAGCCGTTCGGCCGCCGGGTGACCGGGAAGGTTCTCGAGGATCCGCCAGGTACTGATCACCACCCGGCCGCGGCCGACATTCCACGACGCGAGGGAGAGCCCGGCAGAGTAGCCCATCTGCGTATTGAACGCCCCGGCGATCGCCTCGTCGGGAACAAGGTCCGGGCCGTTGAACGTCAGCTGAGGGATCAGCTCGCGGTAGAAGAGGTAATCGGAGACGTCGCCGCGGGGGAGCCCCTCGAAGAACGGGCTGTTTTTGGTCCAGTCGTCCTTGTGATAGAGCCAGTTCGGCAGGTACTCGAAGGTTCCCTTGACCGGCAGCGGCCACAGGGCCGACAGATCATTCCCCACAGCCATCGCGTCCTTGGGCGAGACAAAAAGAACGTGCGCGCCGCCGTCGACTAATTTCATCAGCTCGGCGTACCCCTGCGCGCTCGGCTGATCGACCTTGCCGACGATGATCCGAAGCCCCTCGGGATTGGCCGCGGCTGTATCCAAGAGCGAGACGTCGACCCCCATGCCGCGCAAAAGATCAACCAGCGCCGGATCGCCCCAGACGGCGACGGGAAAGTCGACCGGCGGCAGCGTCGCCGGGTCGGTCACAAAGAAGCGCTCGTCCCCGCCGCAGGCCGCGGCGTCTTTCTCGAACTCGACACGGAAATGATACTCCCCCTGAGGTCCGGCGACGGGGAACGTCTCGTCAAAGATCGGGAGAACCATCGGGTTTTCTTCCCCTTCCGGCGGGACGGGGACGGTGACGGTCCGCACCTCGTCGAAGACACGCTTATTGTCCGGGCCGGTGACGATGAACCGCGCCGGATAATCCCCCGGAGGGAGAATATCCTCGTTCACCAGAACCGACTCGAACCGCACCTGCGAGCCGCTGAAGCATTGCACCGGTTCGACGAAATTGCAGAACCTCAGCGGCGCGAACAGGTCGGCCATCACCTCGAGCGTCCCCGGTTTGTACTCGCGCCAGAGGGTCGTCAGCCCCTCGCCGGAGATCCCTTGGTCGTGGGTTCCCGTCACGCTGTGCGCCACCACGCGGGGGTTGGCGCGGATGGCGTTGATCCCGATTCGGCGCTGCTCGGCCATTCGGGCGATCGCCTGCCGGAAGAAATCTTCCGGCCCGTAGAAGGCGTCGTCGAGTTTCCAGCGGTTCCAGTCGGCCATAAAGCCGTCGAGCCGCTGCCGATAGTGCTTAGCGTCGGCCGCGCCGGTGGCGTGATTCTGCTCGAACAGCCGCGTCAGCCGGAACAGATCCACCGCGCTTCCGACGCCGTACTCGGAAAGAAATATCGGGCGGCTGCCGCTTTGGGCGGTCCGCAGCTCCTGGATCACCCCGGCCGTGTGCGGAACCATTTTATAGGGGTGGATATCCGCCAGATCGTTGTTCCAGGTGACTTCGTTCGGGTTGGCGTAACGCCCCAGCGGCTCGAAACAGAGCTGTTTTTGCCCCAGCGCGAAGAGGGTAAACGCCGATAGATCGGGCCGCTCGCCGGCGGGCAGATAACCGTACGACCAGACACCGGCGGGATTCGACTCGAAGCCGCAGTCGGCCGTCACGTCGTAGAGCGTCCCGTCCGGGGCGGTGATCTTCAGGTCGACCGCCGTGGTATCGCCGTAACCGGCCCCGTCGCCGATGCCGACGACGACCGTAAAAGTCTGCCCGGCGGCAAGATCCAGCTCGCCGCGGTACTCGGCGCCGGCGCTTTGCGAGGCCAGGTTGAGATCACCCGACCAGATTTTCTCGTCGTCCCCTCGGAACAGGTCGATCGAGACGGTGGCGTGTCCGTCTTTCACGACGTCGAAGAAGCGCGACTCGATCTTGTACTTCCCCTCGGCCGGAGCGGTAAAGCGCGCCGCGGCGTACTCGCCCCCCGCGTCCCCGGGATGCAGGCAGAAGGTTCCCGCCAGCCAGTGGGTGCCGTCGAAATCGAAATCTTTATCGGTACAGTTTTTGATCGCTCCCGGCATGATCGTCCCGAGCGTGCGTCGCCAGATCGAAAAATCGGCGGTCTTCGGCGTCTCGAGGGCGAACTGATCGAAGCTGCCGCTGTTGAGTATCACCACCCGATCGGGGTCGGCCTTGCGCACAAGCGGCAGAAGCGAAGAGGCGTAGAGAACCATCTCCGAGTCGGAGGTCTCGTTGAGAAGCCCCCAAATCGCCACGCAGGGGTGATTGCGGTCGCGCTCGATCATCCCGAGCACCTGATCGGTATAGCGCCCGATCCGTTCGGGGCATTTTTCGTAGCACCAGCCGGCCAGGCACTCGTCGTAGACCATAAACCCGACCCGGTCGCACAGATCGAGCTGGAACCGGCGGGGCATCCCGGCGATGTAGCGGATCATATTAAAGCCCATCGCCTTGCAGGTGAGGATATCGCGGCGGTACAGGTCGGGGTCCAGCGGCAGACGGTGGGTGATCGGCGAGTCGCTCCCGGAGTGGGAACACTTGAGGTAAATCCGCTTTCCATTGAGCCGGAAGGCGCCGCGCTCGAACCGGAAATCGCGGAAACCGCACACGGCCGTGCGCAGATCGGTGCCAACGTCGCGCAGCGTCGGTTTCGCGGCGTCGCGGCGATTGCCGCTGGGGGAGATAAACTCCAGGGCGCTGAGCTTGGCGATGACGGTATAGAGGTTCGGGTCGTTCAGTTCCCAGAGCTTAAAGTCGGGGACGGTAACCTTCGAGGTGACGACCGATTTTCCCTCGGGGATGACGATCTGAGCGGAAGGATCGCCCGGGAAGAGCGCCCCCCCGTCGGTCGAGGCCGCGGTGAGCGACAGCGCGGCGGAGATCTTTCCCGGGAGGGTATTCTCAACCGCCGCGCGCGCCTCGATCACCCCGGTTTTCCAGTCGGGAATCAGCTGAAGGTCGGTCATGCGCACCGCGGGGACCGCCAGCAGCTCGACCGAGTCGACCAGCCCCCCCGAGGCGTAGCCCGACCCGGGGGAAATAACGTTGGTATTGTTGCGGCGGGGAATATTCGCCATCGAAATCCCGTCGATCGGCGTGTCGGCGGCGTTTAAGACCCGGACGGTGAGCCGGTTCGGCTCGCCGCGGGCGGGGTTGAGGGCCCCGGCGGTATCGAGTTCAAACGCCGCCTCGCCCCCTTCGTGGAAACCGAGGTAGGTTCCGTTGAGCCAGACATCGGCGCGGTATTCCGCCTGCCAGAAGCGCAGAACAACCCGGCCGTTCTCGTTCGGGTTATCGGGGGTGGGGAAGGTTCTCTCGTACCACGCCAGCCCGTGATAATCGGGCCAGACCTGCTGAATCACGCCGGGGACGGCCAGCGGCGAGGTTTCGCCCGATTCGCTCAAGGGACGGGCGAACCACTCTTCGTCCTTCCCCGCGTTATCGGGGTCGATCCGGACCTGCCAGGTTCCGTCAAGCGAGGTCGTCACCGTCGCGGCCGGCAGCGCTTGGGTCAGCGGAGCATTAGTCGACAGCCCAACAAACAAGACGGCGAACAATAGGATCGATTTTTTCACGGCCATAGAACAAACGACTCCTGTCG
>CADBTE010000355.1 GCA_902797455.1 uncultured Planctomycetota bacterium
GGGCGTCGGGGGATATGCCCTCCCCAAGGGGGTCGATCGAAGCGAGATCTTAATGGAGGACGAAGCGGCGCAGTTCCTGGCCGACCGCATCGCCCCGGCGATTAAGCGGGCGTGGGAAGGGCGCGTGCGCGGCCAGTTCACCTACGGCCTGGGCAACGCCGTGATCGCGTTTAACCGCCGCAGCGTCTACGAAAACGGGGAGGCCGTGATGTACGGCCCGACCGACCGGGCGGACTTCCGCAAAATCGAGGGGATGGAAGATCACGATGTCGGCTGCTGTTTCTTCTGGGACAGCGAAGGGAAGCTTCTGGCGATGATCGTCAATCCGAGCTGCCCGTCGCAGGAGGTCGAGGGACTGTCGGTAGTCAACGCCGACTACTGGCACCCGGTGCGTGAGGCCCTCAAAGCCAAGTACGGGGCCGATGTCGTGATCGCCGGTTTCTGCGGCGCGGCGGGGGATCTCTCCCCGCACGTGCGCTACCGCAATAAGGCGGTCGACCGCATGACGCGCCTGCGCGGGGAGGACAATCTCCACGAGATCGCCCGCAAGATTGTCGCGGCGGTTGATGAGGTCTACCCGGTGGTCGAATCGGAAAAAAGCGGCGATATCCCCTTCGCCCACGACTACCTCATCCTCGATCTCCCCCAGCAGAAGATCCCCGAGCCGCTCTACGAACAGTTCCGCAAAGATCTGGAGGGAATCAAAGCCAAACTGGACGCCGATGACAATAACGGCGCCGGCGACCTTTTTGTGAGATACAACTGGACAAAGCGCGTCGTCGACCGCTATGAGTCGCAGCAGGGGGTCGAGAACCCGACCGCGGAGGTCCCGGTTCACGTGGTGCGCCTCGGCGGTCTGGCCATCTGCTCCAACCCGTTCGAGCTCTACACCGATTTCGGTGTCCAGATCAAGGCGCGCGTGAAGGCGACCCAGACGATCATCGTCCAGCTGGCCTCCTCCATCTCCCCGGGCGGTGAGAGCTATGTCCCGAGCCAGTACGCGGTTCAGGGCGGCGGCTATGGGGCGATCCCCCAAAGCAACCGCATCGGTGCCGAAGGGGGCCAGCTCTATACCGAGAAGACGATCGAGGCGGTCAACGCCCTGTTTGCCGAGTAGACAGTTTAACAATCCAGAATCACCGGATGCCCTATGCTGAAACACTGTATCCTGACGCTTGCCTGTGTCTTTTTGGCTATGCCGCCGGCCCGCGGCGCGGAGCTTTACGTCGGCGCCGCTTCGGTCGATTTCACTCCCGACCGCCCCGTCCTCCTGCAGGGACAGATGAGTACCCGCATCGCCCAAAGCGCCGCCACGCCGGTGACCGCCAACGTGATCGCCCTGGAGGCGCGCGACGGGGATCGGCCGCTCGACCGCGCGATTCTCGTGTCGGTCGATCTGTGCTCGGTCCGATCCAATCTGCGCGAGGCGATTCTCCGTGAGGTCAAAGTCCTGCTTCCCCAATTCAGCGCCGAAGAGAAACTGATCGTCGCCGCGACCCATACCCATACCTCGGTAGCGACCTCGCACGACTATGTTCTTCCCGAGGATCTCCCCGAGGGAGTCTGCCCCGGCGATATCTTGATGGAGGATGAAGCCGCCGATTACCTCGCGGGAAAAATCGCCGGCGCGATTCAGCAGGCGTGGGACGGGCGGGTTCGCGGCCAGTTCGCCTACGGCCTGGGGAACGCCGTGATCGCGTTTAACCGCCGCAGTGTCTACGAGGACGGCAGCGCCGTGATGTACGGCCCGACCAATCGCGACGATTTCCGCAAGATCGAGGGGATGGAGGATCACGATGTCGGCTGCTGCTTCTTCTGGGACAGTGAGGGGAAGCTCCTGGCGATGATCGTCAATCCGAGCTGCCCGGCGCAGGAGGTGGAGGCACTGTCGGTGATCAACGCCGATTACTGGCACCCGGTGCGCGAGGCGCTGCGGGCCAAGTACGGAGCCGATGTGGTCATCGCCGGTTTCACCGGCGCGGCGGGGGATCTCTCCCCGCACGTGCGTTATCGCCAAGCGGCCGTTGACCGCATGACGCGTCTGCGCGGGGAAGATAATCTTCACGAGATCGCCCGCAAGATTGTCGCGGCCGTCGACGAGGTTTATCCGGTGGTCGAGCCGCACCGCGACAGCGATCCGGTCTTCGCGCATACCTACACCGTCTTTGATCTTCCCCAGCAGACTCTTCCCCGGGATGTCTACGAGCACTATAAAAAGCAGATGAACGACGAGAAAGCCGCCTGCGACAATGACCGAAACCACGGCGCGGGCTATCACTATGTGAACTATCTTTGGTCGAAAGGGATCGTCGATCGTTACGACGCGCAGCAGGGGGTCGAGAACCCGGTCTATCCGGTCGACACCCACGTCTTGCGCCTGGGCGATTTAGTTATCTGTACCAATCCGTTCGAGCTCTACACCGATTTCGGCGTCCAGATCAAAGCCCGCGCGCACGCGACGCAGACGATCATCATCCAGCTGACGGCGCCGCTGGTCGAACCCGACTACTGTTACGTCCCGAGCAAATACGCCGTTCAGGGAGGGGGTTACGGCGCGATTCCCGAAACGAATAATATCGGGATGGAAGGGGGACAGATTTTCACCGACAAGAGCGTTGAGCAAATCAACGCGCTGTTCGGCGAGTGACGCGAACGAAAATGGATGAAATGAAGGAGAAGAGAATGAATCCACTGATTGAGCAATGGCTCAGCGGCGGGCCGCTGGTGACCGACGGCGGCTGGGGGACGGAACTGCAGAAGCTCGGGCTGCCGGTGGGGCAGCCGCCGGAACTTTGGAATCAGTCGCAGCCGCAGAAGGTAGAGCAGGTTGCCGCCTCCTACGTCGCCGCGGGGAGCGATATTATCCTCACCAATACCTTCGGCGCCAATCCGATCCTCCTGGCGCGTCACGACGCCGCCGACCGGTTCGAGGAACTCAGCCGCCTGGGGGTTGAAATCTCACGGCGGGCCGCCTGCGCCGCCGAGCGGCGGGTACTGGTCTTTGCCTCGATCGGCCCGACCGGCCTGCTGCCGATGATGGCCGGGCCGGAGATGATCGACCGCCTCAGCGAGGCGTTCGAAAAACAGGCTGCCGCGCTGGCCGCCGGCGGCGCCGACGCGCTGGTGATCGAGACGATGGCCGACCCTATCGAGGCGGCGACCGCCGTTCGCGCGGCGAAGAAAACCGGGCTTCCCGTGGTCGCCTGCATGACGTTCGGCTCGGGAAAGAAGAAAGACCGAACGATGATGGGGACCACCCCCGAGACGGCGGCCGATCTTCTTCTCGATGCCGGGGCCGACGTTCTCGGTTCCAACTGCGGCCTGGGGATCGAGGGGTTTCTCCCGATCTGTCAGCGGCTGCGCGAGGCGACCGATCGGCCGCTGTGGATGAAGGGGAACGCGGGACTCCCCAAGATGGTCGACGGTCAGAGCGTCTACGATCAGACCCCCGAGGGGTTTGCCGACGAGGCGATGAAGCTCTTGGACGCCGGAGCCGTGTTTATCGGCGGATGCTGCGGAACCAATCCGGCCTATATCGCCGAACTGTGCCGCCGCGTGAAGAAGAATTAAACTCAAACGCTAAGGAGATTTTTCCGATGAAGCACGCGATCGTCCCTCTCTTGCTGGCTTTGATGTTTTCTCCCCTTTGGTCTTTCGCCGAGGAACCGATCGGCAAGAAGCTGACCGCGCCGCTGGTCGATATTTCGGGCGACGCCGACCGTCAGGTCGTCATCGCCCAGGGGACGAAGGATATCTATCAGGGGCATCCCTATTCGCTGATGATGCCCGACGGGAAGACCCTCTGGGTGGTCTGGAATATCAATCACGGCGGCTTCGCCGGGCCGGCCGCCCGCAGCGACGACGGAGGTCTGACCTGGACGCGGCAGGACGATCAGCTCCCCGACGAGTACAAAGGGTACAAGAACTGCCCGAGTATCTTCCGGCTGGTCAATGCCGAGGGGGAGGCGTTTCTGTGGATCTTTGCCGCGCAGCCGCTGTTTCCCCGTCTGGTGAAAAAAGACGCCCCCGACGCCCCCTGGGAGGTTGCCCCGGCGCTGGGGTACCCGAATGTCATGGCGTTCAGCTCGATCATCCCCGAGCATCCCGGCCGGCGGGACGGCTGCTACTTGGGATTCTTCCACCGGGCCTTGACCGACGGCGACAAGGTGATGAACGCCGAGAACAAGCAGACGCGCCGTCTGGAAGTGGTGATGTGCCGCACCTCCGACGCCGGGTTCACCTGGAGTCAGCCGGAGGTGGTCGCCTCGGTTCCCGGGAAACAACCGTGTGAACCGTGCGCTTTCTGGTCCCCCAATGATGATGAGATATGCTGCCTGATGCGCGAAAACACTCATAAGTCCGCCAGCTTAATGATGTTCAGCACCGACAACGGCCAAACATGGAGCCAGCCGGTCAATACGTCGCCGGAACTGACGGGTGACCGCCATATCGGAACACGGCTGGCGGACGGACGGTACTTTTTCGCGTTCCGGGACACGGCGGTCGGTTCCCCGACCGAGGGGCATTTTGTCGGCTGGATCGGAACCTACGACGATATCAAAAACGCCGCGCCGGGCACCTGCCGCGTTAAGCTCCTGCACTCCTGCGCCGGCTGGGACTGCGGTTATCCGGGGGTTCACCAGCTGGCCGACGGAACGGTGGTCGCGCTGACCTACATCAAGTATCACCCGGGGGAAGAAAAGCACTCGGTGGTCGAGACCCGCTTCCGTCCCGAAGAGGTCGCTCCCCTGAAGTGACTCCCGAAGGGAAGCGCTACTGACCGAACTGATTGAACAGGTCGCCGGAGAGCGTGGTTCCCGAGATTTCGGTATTGATCTCCTGCGTCTGGAGGTTGATCATCAGCCGGGAGAATTTTCCGGTGGTCGCCGGTGAGCCGGGGGAGGACCGCTTCGACAAAAGGACCTTGTTCAGCCCGTCCCCCTCCATAATCACGGTCTTTTTCGCGTCCGAATATTTAAGTTTCTCCCCGCGGCCGGAGTAGGTTCGCCAATTGAGCGCCGCGTTTCCCAACGCGGCCACTTCGACCGAGTCGGCTCCTCCCTGCGGGGAGTCCAGGACGGTAACTCGCTGCTGGTCGCTGGTCAGCAGGCAGGTATCCTCCGGGAAGGTTCCGCGGTCGGCGGCGTTCAGGACGGTATCGGGCGAGTCGCTTCCGGCGATGGCGGTCATCACTCGGCCGGTGACGGTGACGGTGCGGCTGTCGAGCGCTCCTTCGAGCTGTTTAGAGAAGATCAGGTGAACGTGCAGCCAATCTTTTCCCGCGCCCGGGGCGGCGCTGCCCCCCTGATTTTGTCCGACGCCCGGGATGGCGCTGTTGAGCATCGAGGCGTTGAGCGGTTCGTTGCGGGTCAGCCGCAGGGTTCCCGGCCCATCGGCTCGCAGGCGATTGGTGCTGTTTTCGTAACGGAGATTCACCAGCTCGAACTGGTACAGACCGTCGGCCCGCGTGGCTCCCTGCCGTGTCGCCACCGCGCCGCGAAAAGACCCCGAGACGGGGACGGTCGGTGTGCCGAGGCACTCGACCGAGGCGAGCTCCAATTTTTCGTTCGCCAGCCGGCCGAGATCGATGATTCGAACCGGCTGCTGGAGGGTAAAGAGAATCTCCGGGGCGTCTAAACTCAGCGACGGCTGCTGGCGCACGGTGACCAAATTGTCGGCGTCCCCCTGGAAGCGGAGGGTCTGGCCGTTGAAGACCAGATGCCTCGACCAGAGGACATTAATCGGCTGCGCGGGGACCCCGGGGGCCTGGCCGGAGGAATGAATGAGGGCGCTAAACTTCTGGTCGGGCTGGATCGACAGATTTCCCGGGCCTATCACCGATAAGCTGTTTTCCGCCTGATTGAATCGGACGTTGTACCCGGCCAGGTCCAGACCAAAGCCATGGAACCGAGCGGGACGGCCGACCAAGTCGGCCGACGCCTTTTCGCTGTTCGGCTGATCGATCTGTGCCTCGTCCCCCTCGATCCGGAGCGCTTCTTTTCCTCCGGCGTCGGTCTGTGTCAGGCAGACATGATGCCGAATGACCATTTTCGCCAGCTCGACGGTGCTGGCGGTCTGCTGTCCGTTGGAAGAGGCCCGGTTGCGGGCGAGGTTCTCTCCCTGCATGCTGTAGTGGATCCAAAGATCGAGACGGCCCGCGTCGATCTGGATCTTCCCGGTATCGGTTCCCCCAAAGATCGGGCCGATCGCCGCCGAATTTCCGCCGGGGGCCGGCGGGCTGTTCTGTCCGCCGGGAGCCGTCAAATCGGCGAGCGAATTGGGGGAGCCGGTCATAAACGAGATCTCTTGCAGGCGAATCGTCATCTCCTCGCTGAGGCGGCAGACGCTGGTTCCCGAAACCAACTCGACACCGCCGCGCAGCTGGATGCTGCGCGGACGAAGCTGCTCTAACCCCGTTCCTTTCGTCGGTGTTCCTTTGGGGGGGAGCGAAGCCCAGAAATCGGCCTGGCTGGCGGTGGCGTCGCCGAACCGCGGATGATGGAAGTGTACCCCCCCGTAGGCGGAGAGCTTCAGGTTCTCTCCGGTCGTGTCGGGGTCGATCCGCAGGCCGTCCTCCCAGCGAATCTCCAGCGGCGCGCCGCCGTCTTCGTCGGTCTGGGCGATCAGCTCGCCGCGTTTATCGGCGATCAGCATCCCGATCCCGCCATCCTCGCCGAAGGTGTAATCGAGATTGGCCGCCTGGACCGAGGCGCGGTCCTGCAGTTTTAGCCGAACCGGCTCGTTTTCGTTTTCGGAGCAAAGACGAATCCGGCGTGTCGGGATCTCGTAGACGATATCGTCGCCGAACGCCGAAAAACGCCAGCTGGCCAGCTCGACGTTCGCCTGGCTTTCGTCGGAACGGGTCGCCTTGAGCACTTGGGGAAGGAGCGACTGAATCCGTCCGGAGGGCATCCTTTTCGGACGGGGAATATCGGGATGCCGGATCAGTTCTTGGAGCCGCTGCTCCATGTCGGGGTCAATCAGGTACAGGTAGAGGTTCTGGCAGGTAAGACGATCCTCTTTTTCGGTTTTGTGGAAGAGCACGACCTCGACGTTTTCCATGAACCGGCCGACCCAGCCGGCGGGATTGTCGGGGTTCGGGGCGAATAGAATCCCGTTCTCGCAGCGAACCTCGATACTGATTTTCTTTTCTTCATCCACCGCGTTTTCGCGCGGTTCCTCGGCCGAGACGGGGGTGAAGATCGGCCGATCCTCCTTCGCGGTGAACGTATCCCCCAGCGAGGCGCCCTCGACCTCGAATTGGAGCCGATTGAGCTTTTGAAGCGAAATCCAGTCGACGGTGATCCCCGCGCCGAGATTCCCCTCGCGGGCCAGGGCGCTGTACGGGTTGTCCGAGTTTTCGCTGAACGGCGCGAATTCGATTCTCAGCCCCTCCCCCTCGCATCGGTGGGGACCGAAGCGGAAAAAAACCTCGTTATTGGCGAGGATTTGCTGCTGAGTGAACGAAATATCGCGTGTCGACAGGAGGAACGATTCCTCGGGACCGGACATCTCGCTGCGGATCTGGACCTCACCGATGAGCATCCCCTTATCGAGGGCCGAAAGGGGTGGGAGGCCGTCCATCGTGATCGGGGTGGTGAACTGGATGCTCGCCCGATCGAAGGTCTCGATGACCAGCGCCTGGCGAAAGCGTTCCTGACGCGAGAGGTCCTCGTCGCTGCTGGGGACGACAATGGTGCAGGCCATTAGGGTGATCTCGCGGCGATTCGCCGAGATCGAGGGAACCCCCTTAAAGAGAAAAATCCCCTCGCCGTCCCCCATGACGACCATCTGGGGACGATTGCGGCGCCAGTCGTTCTCGTCGGGGAACAGGGGAAGGAGCAGATCGGTATACTGCTCACTGATTCCCGAGACTTCCTCGGCCGGGCCGGGCCCCGCCCCCTGCGTGACGCTTCGCGCCGGCGGCTGGGGGAAGATAAAGACCGGAACCAGAAGCTTGGCGTAGAGGAAACAGCAGCCCAAAAGAATACCCAGGGAGCCGGTCGTCAGAAAAAATCGCCTTTTCACTGAGGAACCTCCCCTCCTTGGGAAAGTCGGTGGACACTTTTTTTGTTGATTCGGGAGCGGCTGGGCTGTCGGCCGGCCGCTTGAAGGGTGAGACTACACTAGTCAGTACGATTTTCCGGGTGATTTGTCTCTTGGTTTTTCGCCCGCGACATCGAGCCCCCGGCTGTCGGCCAGGCGTTTGGAGAGGACGGCGAAACTGGCCGAGAGCTTGACGTCGACACAGACGATGTTCTCGGGGAGAACCAAGCGGCGCGGGGTGTAGTTCCAAATTCCCCGAACTCCGATTTCGACCAGGCGGTTGGCCGATTCCTGCGCCTGATCGGCCGGGACGGTTAATATCCCGATATCGACCCGGTATCGCTGCGCCTGGATTCCCATCGTCTCAGGAGAGAAGACCGGGTAACCATGGACGGTCGTCCCGATCTTCTTGGGATCGGAGTCGAACGCCATCAGGATCCGCAGCCCGTGTTCATTGAACCCATGATAACCGAGGATAGCGCTGCCCAGACTTCCCGCGCCGACCAAAAAAGCGGTGGTCTCTTTATCCCATCCGAGAAACGACTCGATCGCGTCGATCAGTTCATCGACCTTGTACCCGACCCGCGGGCGGCCGGAGATACCGGTGATCGCCAGATCCTTGCGAACCTGAACGCTGAGCTGATTGAACTGTTTGGCGATCTGCGTGCACGAAATACTCCGCTGACCGCCGCGGCGCAGATCTTTGAGAAAGTGCAGGTAGACCGGAAGGCGTTGAACACTCGGTATCGGCGTGTAGGCGCTTTTTTCTTCAGACATCGGAATCCTTCCATTACCGGCAGGAAGGCGCGGTGAGTGATCTGTTTCCCGCGCGGGTTTTGAAAACGCGAGTTGTCCTATGACACTTGTATTATAGATTCATTTCAAACTTTCTCAATATCGAGCCGGGGGCAGGAGCGGTTCGCGATCGGAATGTTGTTATGGGCAAAATAGTAAAGACTTTGGTGGGTTTGCTTGTAAAATTGCGGACAGGTCTGGATTTTTTGGCAAAACAAAATAGAATGGAAGAGGGTTTGCGTGCCATTATATTGGCCTGCGGTTTTCCGTTCACACCGGAGAAAGAATGAAAGAAACGTACGTACCGATCCCTGACACGCGCGTTCTCGGGAAAGTTTTTGGACCGAGTGACGAGCATCTTCGAACCATTCGCCGAGCGTTAAATCTCAGAGTGACCGTCGACGGCGGCCGAATCCTCCTGCGATCCGAGGACGATCGGGCCCTTAAAGACGGGGCCGAGCTTTTGGCGCAGCTTCAGACGATGGCCTCTAAACGCGGCGAAATCATTTCGAACGACGATGTTCGCCGGGCGATCTCCGAAATCCGGCATCAGCAGCCGGTCTCGGAAAGTCGTCCGATCGAGGTCTACGGCGGAAAGCGGATCGGCCCCCGAACGGCCGGTCAGGCCGCCTTTTTGACGCTGCTTCGCAGCAAGACCGTCCTGTTCTGCACCGGGCCGGCCGGCTGCGGCAAGACCTATCTGGCCGTGGCCCGCGCGGTGGAGCTGCTGCGATCGGGCGATATTCGGAAGATCGTTCTGGTCCGTCCCGCCGTCGAGGCGGGGGAGAATCTCGGGTTTCTCCCGGGGGATCTGCGGGATAAGATCAATCCGTATCTGCGCCCTCTGTTCGACGCGCTGGCCGATATGATTCCACCCGAGACGCTCGCCCACTACATGCAGGAGGACCGAATCGAGGTGATACCTCTGGCCTATATGCGGGGAAGGACCCTCAATAACGCGGCGATCATTCTCGATGAGGCGCAGAATACGACGGTTGCCCAAATGAAGATGTTCCTCACCCGTATGGGGGAGGGGGCGCGTATTACCGTCTGCGGCGACGCCACCCAGACCGACCTGTCGCCGCACAAAAGAAGTGGTTTGACCGACGCGGTCGGGCGGTTGAACGGTATCAAGGGGATCGGCCATATCGAGCTGACCGCCGACGACATCGTCCGTCACGATCTTGTCCAGAAGATCGTTCACGCGTATGAGGAGAATCCCGATGGGCAAACCTGACCGCTATCCCGCTCGGCTCGACGGTTTTCTCGAACAGCGAAGTTTCTTCGGCTGGTTCCGAGGGTTTTTCGGTGACTGGCAGACGCTCGCCAAGCTCGTCACCATTGTCATTACCGCGCTGGTTGTGTGCGTCATCACACAATCGTGGGACCCTCCGTTTGAGTTTCGGCTCGGCGACGCGCCCGACCGCAATATCGACTGCACGACCCGATTCTCGATTTTCGTCCCGCTTAAGACCCAGCAGGCGCGGCTCGAGGCGCGGCTCGACGCGCTGCACGTCTACGTGAACGATCCTTCGAGACTCACCCAGTTCAAAGCCCAGCTGATCAATACCGTGCAGGCGGTGATCACGGCGCCGAGTTTCGACGAGATGAGCCCCGAGGTGCGCGCTCTGTGGGCCAAATTCCTCCCCCCGGGGACCGAGGACGCCGACGCGAAAGAAAATTTCGCCCTTTTCCAGACCAGTATCGAGGAACGGGACGCCGACGAAAGCGGCGACGCCGGTCTGAAACGGCTGATGGTCACGATCGACGAGGCTTTTCGTCCCTTCGAGACGAATGGTATCCTGCTCAAACTCCATGGCATCCGAGAGGGGAACCAGGAACGTGTCTTGGTCTATGACGCGGGATCCTCGCCCGAGAGCGCCCGCGAGGTTTGGGTTAACGATATCCTGATAGGGAACGCGGGGCTGGTCTCGGATCTGATCAACCGCGACTATCCCCAAGAGGTATCGCGGCTGCTGATGCAGTGGATCCGGTCGGAGATGGTCGAGACCCTCTCCGAGGATCCGGCGGCGACCCTCAAGGAGCAGAACAAGGCCGAGGCGGAAGTCCAGCCGGTAGAGGATGTCTACGAGCCGGGGCAGACGCTCCTGAAGGCCGGGCATCCGATCGACCAAAACAGCTTCGATCTTCTTCGCAAAGAATATCGCGCGATGATCCAAGAACGCTCGGCGATCGATCGAGGGCTGCGTTTCTTCGGCGTCTTCGGTTTCCTTTTTGTCGTCCTCGTCCTGGTCTCGGTCTTTATGCATATGGGGCACCATCGCGACGGCCAGCTGAAAATCGCGACCCGCACTTCGTTCTTTTTCTTCTTCCTGCTGATGATGGTGACCATCGGGCTGGGGCGTCTGATCCAGGTCATTTCCGAGAACCGCCTGGGGAATCCCGAGATTATTCCGCTGCTGATTGTCGCGGCGGGGTTTTCGATCGCGTTTTCTTTGGGGATCGCGATCTCCTCGACCTTGGTCATCATTCTGACGCTGACGCTGTCGGGGTCGTTCGACCTGACCGATTTTTTGACGATTGCCGCGATGAGTTCGGTCGTGATCTGCGTCGTCCACGATTTAAGGCGGCGCGAGCAGATCGTCTATTCCGCGGCGATGGGGGGGCTGGTTGCCCTAATATTGACCTTAATGTCGGGTCTGTTCCGAGCGGACCGCGTTCCCATCGACCTGTTTCCGCGGGCCTGTTTCCGGTTTTTCTGGGCGATAGTCGCCGGGTTTATGACGGCCGGTCTTCAGCCGTTCATTGAAAGGTGGTTCCATATTTTAACCCCGATTCGATTGATGGAACTCGGCAACCCCGACAATCCCCTTCTGGCGAGACTCAAAACGCTGGCGCCGGCCACCTACACGCACTCGGTCAACGTCTCCGAAATCGCCAGCGCGGCGGCCAGAGCGATCGGGGCCCGCGACGAGCTGGTCCGCGTCGGGGCGCTCTACCACGATATCGGGAAGATGACGAGGCCGGAGTACTTCACCGAGAATCTCGTCAAGGGAGAAGAAAGTCCGCACGCGAAGCTTCGCCCCCAGATGAGCGCTCAGATCATCGCCAACCACGTTTACGACGGGGTCGAGATCGCCCGCAGTTACAAGCTTCCCCAAGAGATCATCGATCTGATGGCTCAGCACCACGGCACCACCTTTGCCGGGCGTCTTTTTTATGAAAATGCCTGCAAACAGGCGGAGGGCGACGCCAGTCAGATGCCCGATGAAAAGAGCTTCCGCTACCGCGGTCCCAAGCCGCAGACGCGTGAGGGGGGGATCTTAATGCTCTCGGATATCGCCGAGTCGGCCTGCCGTTCGCTTCCGGGGGCCACGCCGGAAAAAATCCACGAGAAGATCCATGGTCTGGTGAAGGAGCGGATGGACGACGGCTCGCTGGACGAGACCGGTCTGACGGTAGGCGAGGTTCGCCAGATCGAGAACAGCTTGATCAACTCGATCATCGCCATTCAGCATAAGCGAATCCCGTACACCAGTCCCGAATCGCAGAGACCGGCCGATAAAAGCGGCGATAAAAACACAGATCAAAACACCGATAAAAACACAGACCGCAAGGGAAATCCCGAAACCGAGGAGAGGGAAAAAGATGGATCTGATCGAAATTGAAGTCTGTTTTGACGTCGACGTTTTTTCCGCCGCCGAGCAGGAAGATATCCGGGCGAAGACCGAAAA
>CADBTE010000356.1 GCA_902797455.1 uncultured Planctomycetota bacterium
CTGGTTATAGCGGTTCTTCTCGTACGCCATATCCTCATAGGCACCCTGGAAATACGGGCTGACCGGAACGGGAATACTGAAGATTCCCAGTCCCGGGCCGGGAATGCCGATGCATCCGGTGACGAAGAGGCCCGCGGTCAAAAGTACGCATCCTGCCAGCTTGAGCTTAAGTCTTCTCATTTTAACGTCCTTGTCGCGTCGTTTCCTTGCTGTGTGGGGCTGATACTCTCACTCCCCTCACCTTTTTCGGCTATTTACTCCGGGCGTGTCGAACCAAAATGGAAAAAATTGAGGGAAAACTCCCGATTTTCGGAAAAATACCGCCATCCGCGGGATCATCTCGCGCCGGAGGGGGAAGTGTTTCCCTTGCCTTTTTTCTCACCCGAGAATAAAATCGCCTTTGGTTTATCGGCAGGCCGGCCTTAACAGCTTGAGTTTTCACTCCGGAACCGAGGCAAAAAAGCTCGCGCGCGCCGGAGGCCGCCTCGAACAAATCCGTTCCTTTCAGTCCCAAGGATGGCGATATGACACATAAAACAGTACTCTCTCTTCTTTTGCTCATTATCGTCGCGATACTTCCGCTGACGCCGCGCGCCGGCGCGCAGCAGTCCGCTCCCGACGCGCCTCAAGCGCCCTCGGCCGAGCGCAGCGCGGTCCCCGAAATCACCGAGACCACCTCCTGCGGCGATCGGTGCGAACTGTTCGCGCTGTCGAACGGCCTAAAGATCCTCGTCAAAAAGATCCCCGGCGCCCCGATCACTTCGGTCTGGGCCTACGTCCAAAAGACGGGGAGTCAAAACGAGGGACGCTGGCTCGGGACGGGAATCAGCCATTACGTCGAGCACTTAGTCTGCGGCGGAACGACGCCGACGCGCGGCAAAGAGCAGACCCGCGAGATTATAGATTCCCTCGGCGGCGCGATGAACGCCTTCACCGGCAAGGCGATCACCTCCTATTATATTAACGCTCCCGCCCAGAAGGCCGAGCTGGCGTGCGACTTGATCGCCGACTGGCTCCAGAACTGCGCCTTCAACCCCGAGGAGGTCGAGTCCGAGAAACGTGTCATTCTCCAAGAGCTCCTCGACGCGGAAAACGACCCCGGCAACGCCGCGATGGAACTGCTCGCCCAAACCATCTGCCGGGAGCATCCCGCGCGCCATCCGATCGGCGGTTATCCCGAGCTGATGGCCGGCCTGACGCGCGACGACGTGATGGCGTTCTACAAACAGCGGTATACCCCGAACAACACCCTGTTCTGCGTTATGGGAGATGTCGACCCCATGGCGATTGTCCAGCGGATCGCCGCCGACTACCGGGGAACCGGCCGCGCCCGCGAGCTGGAGATCAACCACCCGGCCGAACCGGCGCAGACATCGGCCCGCCAGGCCTCGCGCCAGATGGATACCGAGCGCTGCACCCTTCTTTTGGCCTGGCCGACCGTCCGGCTTGACGACCCCGATCTGTTCGCCCTCGATACACTGGCGACCATTCTTTCCGGCAGCGAAAGCGCTCGGCTCCACCGCAAGGTCATGACCGGCCTGGGCCTGAGCGGATCGTTTGCCGCCTACTCGAGTACCCCGGCCGGCTCTCCCGGCTCGTTTGTCATCTTCATCGACGCGGCGCCCGAGGAACTGGCGGCCGCGCAGAAGGGGGTTCTCGACGAGCTGACACTCCTCACCCAAGAGCCGGTCAGCGACGCGGAACTTCAGCGCGCCAAAAAACTGACCGAGGCCGGCTTCATCTTCGGGAAAGAGAAGATCGAAGACCAGGCCCAGTCGGCGGCGATGAACTTCATCTTCACCGGCGACGTGCTGTTCGACAAGCGGTATCTGGAGGGGATCGGCGCGGTAACGGCCGACGACATCCTGCGGGTGGCGAAGAAGTACTTCCTTGCCGAAAAGCAGAACCGCATCCTCATCGCCCCGAAGGGGTTCGCCGCGGAGAAAGAGGCGGACAACGCCAAGGCGGCCGACGGGAAAGCGCAGATTTTCATCCCCGACAACGGGATTCGATTCATCATTAAGCGGACCGAAGGGCTCCCCAAGGTCAACGCCCAGTTCTTTCTCCTCGGCGGCTCGCTGGTCGAGACCGACGCCAACGCGGGGATCGGCGCGCTGCTGGCCGAGATGCTCGACAAAGGAAGCGCGAACTGCAGCCGCACCGAGCTGGAAGATTTCCTCGCCTCGATCGGCGCCGATTTAACGTTCTCTTCCGGACGCAATACCCTCAGCGCCGAACTCGATGTTCTTCGGGACGATTTCCCCGAGGCGCTGCGCCATATGGCCGACGCCTTCTTCGCCCCCGCCTTCCCCGAGGAGGAATTCACCCTGGCCAAAAAGAACCTCATCGCCCGGATCGAGCGCCAGAGTCAGCAGCCGATCCCCGAGCTGTTCCAGTTCTTCGCCGAGTCGCTTCCCGGAACCACCCCCTATCACCTTCCGCTGCTCGGGACCAAAGAGAGCATCGAATCGATCACGCTCGATGATCTGCGCGCGCACCATCGCCGGCTTCTGGCGCCGTCGAACCTGATCATCACCGTCTACGGCGATATCGATGTCGAAAAGACGGCCAGCGAACTGGCCGCATTCTTCGTCAAACTGCCGAAGTCCGACGCCGAGCCGATCTCCCCCGACCGCCACAACGAGACCCTTCAGCCGATCGACCGCCACAAGAAGACGGGCAAGCAGGTCGGAACCGGAATGATCGCCTGGCCGGGAACCTCGGTCCGCGACCAGTCGGATTACCCGGCGCTCACCGTCCTGACCACCATCCTCGGCGGCTACGGCTATCCGGGCGGCCGGCTGTTCACCTCGCTGCGCCGTGACGGACTGGTCTATCGTCTGACGATCGACCAGATTCCCGGTTACGCCCCGGGGTACATCTACGCGCTGTTCGAGTCGGCTCCCGACAAAGTCACCGAAATCTTCGATCGAATCAGCGCCGAGATCGAGAATATCAAACAGGGGAAGATCGATGCCGCCGAGGTCGAGGCGGCGAAACAGCGGATCATCGCCTTCCATCCTCAGCGGATCGAGACCGACGCCGCGCAGGCCCGCCAGGCCGCGCTCGACGAGCTTTACGGGGTGGGTTACCTCAGCGACGAGAAGTTCGCCGAGCGGATCGGTTCGGTCACCTTGGACGATGTTCTGCGCGTGACGAAAAAGTATTTCAACCAGCCGATCCGCGTCTCGACCTCGCCGAACGAGAATCGATAAGCACCGGTTATTCGCAGCAAAACGACGAAAAAAAGGGGGGCATCCCCCTTTTTTTTCGTCAGAGCAGGCCTTTTTATACGAATTTTCCCAATATTCTTGGAAAAATTCACAATTTCGGGGGCTTTTCACTTGAAATCCTTGTCAATCTCTGTTTCAATAGAAACTGCATCGAGTAAAAATTAAGCGTTGGGCGCGTTTTTCCCCAAAAAAACCTCCGGGAGGGAAATTTGTCCAACCCTTTAAGCCGAAATGCCCTCGCGGGAAGAGCCGATATACCGTCTTTTACGTCACTTGGGCATATTTTGGCCGCATTTGGTATTTTGTTGAGCACCCGGAGGGTTGACAGTATCTGTCACTCCCTTTATAGTATATATTAAAGGGTGGTGACCGAAGAGATAACTACACAGATTTCAAAGGAGCAGCATTAAATGAAACCCAGAGTCATTTCTACAGTCCGTACCTCGTTGAATGTCAAGACGGCGAAAAAC
>CADBTE010000357.1 GCA_902797455.1 uncultured Planctomycetota bacterium
ATAACGGGTATTATACCGGTTTTAGACGCCGGCCAACACCTCTTTGCAGGCGGTGATCACGTCGGCCAAATCCTCCTCGGTCATCCCCGGGAACGACGGAAGCGACATCAAACGCTCGGAATTCCACTCGGTCGCCGGCAGGAATCCCGGCGCGAAACCGTATTTCTCCGCGTAGTACTTCTGCTGGTGTACCGACTGAAAATGAAGACCGGTCCCAATATTTTTCTCTTTGAGCTTCGCCATCATATCGTCGCGGGTCAGCCGATCGGTTGCCAGACGAACCGGGAAGAGGTGGCAGGAATGGACAAAATCATACTTCGGCTCGGCCAGCGGGATGAGCTCGGGAATCTCTGTCAGCGCCCGGCGGTACGCCGCGGCAATCCGGCGGCGTTCGGCATTGAGTTCTTCAAGACGGTCAAGCTGGACCACTCCCAAAACGGCGTGGATATCGGAGAGATTGAACTTAAAGCCCGGCTCCAATACCTGCGCCCGGGGAGATCGGCCAAACGTCTTTCGATCGTAGGCGTCCTGACCGAGCCCATGGAACTTCAAACTCCGAAGCCGAGCGGTGAACCGCACATCGTCACTGACAAACATCCCCCCCTCGCCGGTGGTGATGTTCTTGATCGGATGGAACGAGAACATCGCCGTTCCCGAGGCACCGATCTTCTCCCCCTTATATTGGGTCCCCAGGGCGTGCGCGGCATCCTCCAGCAGGAAGATCCCATGGCGGTCGGCCAGCTCTGTAAAACCATCCCGATCGAACGGCGCCCCGGCGAAATGAACCGGAACAATCATCTTGGTCCGGGGGGTAATGGCCGCTTCGGCCGCTTCGGGGGAGATCATCAGGGTGTCCCGATCGCAGTCGACAAAGACCGGCCTGGCGCCAAAGAGCTCCGCCGTATTCGGAAGCGAAACCCAGGTCATCGACGGGGTAATCACCTCATCCCCCGGCCCGATTCCCAAGGCGCGAAACAGCGCGAACATCACCGACGTCTCGGACGTCATCGCCACGGCGCTGACCGCGCCGGTATATGCCTTGAATTTCTCCTCAAATTCGGTGTTCTTCGGGCCGGTCGTGATCCAGTCGGTCTGAAGAACACCACAGACCGCCTCGATTTCGCGCGGGCCGAGGCACGGTTTCGAAAATGGCAAAAAACGCTCTCGTGTCACAATGGTTCTCCTGCTGCTGGTACCAATTTGGTGGATTGTTTTTCTCTCACGATAATGTCAGTATCGTACCACCGTCAGCCCGCCAGCCTTACATTGGGCTTCGGCAGGCCGGGGCAAAAGAGCCCGGACCTCCTCCGGGGGCCGCAGCGTGATATAGATACTCTTTCCCTGTGGTCCCTTCGCCAAAATCGCGGTGATCTTCTCGGGGTCGAACTCTCCATAAATCGGACCCGGCGCGCGGTCGTGATAGCGTGAAAACCAAAAGGAAATCTCTTTGTTCGGGTTCAAGTATATGAAATCGGTCCGTTTCAGCGTCCAGGCGTACCCGGCCGAATAGCCCCCCTCCGCAATGATCGTGTCCTCGTCTCGGATCGGGACCGTCTCCATCGCCCTGGGGAGGTAGTAGTCGATAAAATCCTCATCAAACAGGCCTATCGGCAGAACAAACAGCGTCATCATCAGCGCCGGGGCCAAGAACAAAAAATATCCGTTGACCGCGCGCCGCAGTCGATGACGCTCTTTGACCATCACCACTCCCCAAAGAATGATCAGCGGAACCGAAATAAACCCTAAGGCATACCCCTGCGGATAGATATTGGTAATCGACTCGAACCACCGATGCCACGGCAGCGGGAAGAGAACCAGTGTTACCGCACCGACGACGACGACCAACAGACCGAAGATCAGAAAGAACCGGCTCAAATACCGACGGACGCGGTCCGGATCTCGAAGAAACCCCTCCGTGATTCCCGCCGCCAACAGAAACGCCATCGGAGGAAAGATCGGGAAGATGTAATTCACTGTCTTGCAGCTGGAGACCGAAAAGAATACAAACGGGAGCACCGTCCAGCACAGCGCCAGCCGAATCGACGGCCGGCGCCAAAGGTCCTTCGCGCGCCACCCGACGGCCGACGCGAAGACCGTCCCCGAGGCGGGGAGCATCCCCAGGAGAAAAAGCGGAAAGTAGAAATAAAACGGTTCACGATCTTTATCGTGCGTGTGCGAAAAAAAACGATGGAGATGCTCCTCAATGAAGAAATAGGGCCAAAAACCAGGCTCGGCCCGATGAATCGCCAGCGACCACGGAAGGGAGACAAGGAAAGCGACCAGCAAAGGAATCCATGGGTAGAGGAAGAGCCGGCGCCAGTCGCGTGACCAAACCAAATAGGGGGTTAAGATCATCATCGGAAGAGCCAGCGCCACGAACCCCTTGATCAAAAATCCCGCGCCGCAGGCCGCGCCGCAGAGGACAAGCCAGAATAACACCTCCCGCCTTCCGGCAGCTCGGCAGGCCAGGAAAAAGCTTCCTATCGACCAGGTCAGCGCCGCGCTTAGAAGCACGTCGGTAGTGACGCAATGCCCCATCGCGATCACGAAACCGCTGGTTAAAAATATAATGGATGTTCCATAGGCGGTCCATCGGCTGCCGGTAACACGATCAACGAAAAAAAGGAGAAACAACGCAATTGCCAGGACCGCCAGCGCGTTGGGGAGCCGCGCGGCGAAACGATTGACCCCGAGGAGGCGGAACGCCAGCAGCTGCGTTTGAAACGACAGGGCCGGTTTCTCAAAATAGGGGACACCGCACAATGTGGGAACCACCCAGTTGGAATCGGCGGCCATTTCCCGAGGGATCTCGACATAGCGTGACTCGGTCCAGCAGTGTATCGGATGCGCCCCCAGCGGGATCAAAAAAGCCATCACAAAAAAAAGGATCACAGCTATCAGCGGCCGTTTTAAACTGCTCGGTTCAGCGGTGGGAAGGAGAAACGGTTCTTCCTGGTGATTATTCATCGATCGTGGCAAACTCATGGAAAAAATCTATTCACTCGGGCGGAAAAAAGCCCTCTTTACGCCTCAAGCCGGCAGACGGCCAGCTTCCCCTCCCGGCCGGGGATCATCTTCTGCTCGATCCGACCGGCGGGAAGCGAATCAAGGTCGCCGGGAAGCAGTTCCCCCGGGGGGACAAACCGAATCTGGCGCTCGGCGGCCATGCGGAGGAACTCCTCGAAGAGCGCGTCACGGGAAATTCCCTCGACTTCGGCGTGGATCGTCAAAAGATTTGGGCCGCGGTCGTCGATGAGCGACAGAAGGGTTTCGTTATAATTAGCGTCGCTGACGCCGCCGCTGCCGATCAGTTCGTCGTAGGTCGGCAGATTCAAGGCGATCTGCGGCGTGGAAAGGCGCCGGCCGGCGACCACCGTAAGAAAGATGCCTCGGCCCCGACAGTCGCTGTTGTACCGAAAACCCATCGATTCTTTAAACGGCAGAAACGCCTCTTGGCACTTCCATGCGGGAAAGGCGGCGCAGTCGGGGAGACGACCGAGAATCCGCGTGAGCTCATCGTACCCCAGGCGGGTCTGGCGCTCGGCGCGCTGGACGCTCATCGTATCGCATTTCGCCTGCCAAAGGTGATGGTCCCAGGCGTGAAGCCCAATCTCGTGACCGGCCGCGGCACAATCGCGAATGACCTGTTCGTTCCCCTTCCCGATCTTCCTCCCGGGGCCTAAGGTCCCACAAAAGATGATCCCCGGGCCGTAGAGATTCGCCGCGCGGGTACGCAGCATCTTCCAGAAAAAACGGGGCTTCAGCAGCCGGAACAGGTGCCGCCCCATATTGTCGGGACCGACCGAAAAGAAGAACCCCGCGCGGATGTGATACTTTGCTAAGATTTCGACCAGCCGGGGTACTCCCAGACGGGTCCCCCGAAAGGTATCGACATCGACACGAAGACCGACAGTGATCCCGCCCGATTTCGCGGCTGTTCCCTCCGGCATCTTTGCATTCCCTCCTGACTATAGCGGGCTTCGTCAATCTTCGCGGCCGAGGAACTCGCCGGAGGCGATCGCCTGCTGGAGAAAGAAGTCGAGCGTCCGGGCCATCGCTTCGCGCAGCGGAATGGATGGCTTCCAATCGCAATATTTCGCGGCGTTTTTGATCGACGGCTTGCGGTGCCGGCAGTCTTGGTATCCTTGGCCGTAATAGGCCCCCGACTCGATCTCTATACAGCCGGCGACCGGCGGGAAATTCGTATGCAGGGGATGCTCCTCGAACAGCTCGATAAGCGTGTGGGCAAACTGCTTGATGCTCATCTCGTTGTCGGGGTTCCCGATATTGATGATCTTCCCATCGCAGCGGTTTCCCTTGTTTTCGATAATACGGAACAGGCACTCAATACCATCTTCCACATCGGTAAAGCAGCGTTTCTGCTCACCGCCGTCGATCAGCTGGATGGGACTGCCCTGAACCAGATTGAGAATCATCTGCGTGATCGCCCGGGAGCTGCCGATTCGGGCACTGTTTAAACTGTCGAGTTTCGGCCCGATCCAGTTGAAGGGACGAAAGAGGGTAAACTTCAGTCCCTTGGTGCCGTAGGCCCAAATCACGCGGTCGAGCATCTGCTTGATGCACGAATAGATCCAACGCTGCTTGCAGATCGGCCCCAAAATCAACGGGGAGGTATCTTCGTCGAAGGTCTCGTCGTCGCACAGGGCGTAGACCTCGGAGGTCGAGGGGAAGATGATCCGCTTATTGTACTTATGGCAGTAGCGAACGATCTTGAGGTTCTCTTCAAAATCGAGCTCAAAGACCCGAAGGGGGTTACGGGTATACTCGATCGGCGTGGCGATCGCCACCAGCGGAACAACGACATCGCACTTGCGCACGTGGTACTCGATCCACTCATTGCTGATCTGGATATCCCCCTCAAAGAAATGAAAATTCGGGTGATCGAGGATATCGCTGACGTAGTCGCTGCGGAGGTCGATCCCGTAGATCTCGTACTCGCCGCTTTTGAGCAGCCGATTGCTCAGGGAACTGCCGATAAAACCGTTCACCCCCAGAATCAGAACGTTCTTCCTGCGGGCACTCGGACAGGCGGCCGTCCTGGTAAAACGCATCTTCGGGACGAGTCGGTTCTGACCGGCCATCTGCGAGCCGGTCATATAGACTCCCCCTTCCGGCTGGCCGGCAAGGACCTCGATCGCGCCGCTGCCGCAGGCGATCGTGAGCGGATCGATCGACAGAATCGTCCCTGCCGGCTGTCGGTCGTCGTTCGGTCGGACGGCGACATCCCAGAGGAAATACTTCTTCGCCGAAACGAACGAGAACGCTCCGGGGTAAGGGCGCGTGACCCCACGGACCAGATTGCGGATCTCCTCGGCCGAGGCGTTCCAGTCGATCCGGCCGTCGGCCGGTTTGCGGCCAGGCATCACGGAGGCTTCGGCGTCGTTTTGCTTGACGCGCGGCGCGGTGCCGGCCAACAATGCCGGAAGGATGTCGTCGAGCAGCTCGCCGACAGCCCCGGCTGCCTTGAGGTGGACACTCTTGGCGGTATCGTCATCCTCGATCGGGAAACTCTTCTGCGCGACAATATCGCCCGCGTCGGGGCGGCTGGTCATGTAGTGGAGCGTTACGCCGGTGATTTTCTCCCCCTTAATGACCGCCCAATTGATCGGAACCCGGCCGCGATATTTCGGGAGAAGAGACCCATGCAGGTTCAGTGCCCCCTTGGGAGCGAGCCGGAGAATCTCGTCGCTTAGAAGCTGACGATAGTAGAAGGAGAAGATAAAATCAGGCGCCATCGCGCGGATCTTATTCACCCAGAGCGGGTGATTCACGTCATCGGGGGCGAAGACGGGAATCCCCTTGACCGCGGCCAGTTCGGCGACACTGTCAAACCAGATTGTCTCGCCGGGATGGTCGCGGTGAGTAAAGATCGCGGCGATCTGGACCCCCGCGCGCAAAAGTGCCTCGATACCAACACAACCGATATTGTGGTAGGCGAAAACGACGGCTTTCATCGAAACTTCCTTGCTATGATTCACATCCTGAAATTGATCTGTTAAGAACGCTCAGCCGGCGAGTTTTTGCTCGGGGGTTTCTTCGGCGGCGGCCTGCGGCTGGCCGACAATCACCTGCTCCACAAAGAACTGCGGCCGCTGGCGGGTATTGTGGTGGATCTTCCCGACATATTCCCCCAAAAGCCCCAGGCCGATGAACTGGCAGCCCATCAGGACAAAGGCGATGGCGAACAGGGCGAAAACCCCTTCGGCCCCCCAAGATTTGTCGATCTGAGAGATGACAAAGACGACCAAACCGAACAGCACGCCAAACAGCGCGATAAAAAACCCGGAAAACGTCATCAGACGCAGCGGGAAGTTGCTCGTTCCGGTGAGAAGGTCGAACAACAAAGAGATGAGTTTCAGACAGCTGTACTTCGATTTCCCTGCCATGCGCTCGGCGTGAGAGACGGTGATCTCGACCGTGCGGCGGGCGTAGGACATCGCCAGAATCGGAATGAACTTGCCGTTCTCGCCGCACTGCAAAACCGCGTCGACCACCTTGCGGCTGTAGCCGCGCAGCATGCAGCCGTAGTCGGTCATCGTCCGGCCGTGGCAAAGCTGGCGGACCATCAGGTTGACCAGGTGAGACCCCCACAGACGGAAGGTGGAGTCTTGACGGCGCTGGCGAATGGTGCCGACCACATCGTACCCCTGCAGAAGCATATCGAGGACGCGGGGAATCTCTTCGGGGGGATTCTGCAGATCGGCGTCCATCGTGATGACGAACTTTCCGCGCGACTGCTGAAAACCGGCCATGACCGCCGCGTGCTGACCGAAGTTGGTCGAAAGAACCACCCCGACAAAGAGCTGGGGGAACCGCTGGACCGCGTCATGGATGATCTCCATCGAGTGGTCGGAGCTTCCGTCGTCGACCAATATCACCTCCGCCTTGACCGAAAGGCCGCGGCAGGCCAATTCGGTGCGGCGGATCAGCTCGGGGAGACTTTCCTCTTCGTTATAGACAGGGATGACAATCGACAGATCGGGTTGATCATCGGTCAGTCGTATGATGCACACCGGGGCGCTTCCTTCCTGAAACTTTAGTGACATTCCTTGCGAGGTGTACGGGCCGTCTGCCGAGCGAAACGGCCCAAGAACAACCTAGAATTTACCAGAAGCCCCTATTTTTATCAATCCCACTTAAGCGATTCCGGGCTTGTTACTCATCGTCGGCGAACTCTTTGGGCTCATCCCTCGGCTCATTTATCCGCCGGCGGCTGAAGCTGATAGGTCTGCTCGGGATCAAAGCCGAACGCCGCGACATTCGGCTTGCCGCGCCAAAACGACGACTGCGGGATCCCCAAGACCCAGGCAACCGTCGGAGCTAAGTCGAACCCCATCACCAAATCCTCGATCTGCCCCGGCTTGACGCCGCAGCCGTAGAAGATACGAGGGGTGAGAATATCTTCGTAGACCCGGTCGCCGTGGTAGTGAACCTTTTTGGAGAAGTTCACCCCGCCGTGGTCGGCCATCGTGATCAAGACGGTATCTTTGAAACGGTCATTGCTCTGGAGATACTCGATGATCTTCCCGAGATAGCAGTCCATCTGGTACGAGACCTCTTGATACTCAGGCGACCCCCAGCCGTGGACATGTCCCGTTTCGTCCGGTTCGCCGAAAACGATGCAGGCCAGGGTCGGATTTTCCTTGAGCCCCTCCATAAAGAAGTTAAACGCCTCCTCGTTGTTGGAGGTCTCGAACAGATCGTCGACGTCGCTCGTCTCGATGTAGTTGGTGATGCCGATCCAGCCGCCGACAAACATCGTCCGGACGTCGGGCCGATAGCGTTTGAGCTGGCGGTACATGCAGGGGAACTTTCCCTTGTCGCTGAGGCAGTCCGGCGCGGGGGATTCCGGCTCGATCAGGAGGGAACCGTTAATATTGAGATTCTCGCGGTAGCCGTGAACGTTCGGGCTGGCCCCCATAAAGTTGGAGGACCAGTTCGGGATCGAATCGCTCGGGAGGACGCTCATGCAGTTCTCGGTCCAAGCCCCCTCATCTCGAAGACGCTTGAGCACCGGCACTTTATCCCAATCCATATATTTCGACCCCATTCCGTCGAACCCGACTAAGATCACGTGGGCGGCGCCGATCGGCGAGGGACCGGCCTCGGTCGGTTCGGCGGCGAAAGCGGCCGAGGCGCTGGCAAGCAAGGCCAGGGCCAAGGTCAGAGAACCGGCAAAACCACGGCAGCCGGGCGAGTATTGACAGTCACAGTTCATTGTTCGGTTTTACCCCTTAATAATCCTTTGTGTTTATCGATCTCTATCACGCCACCGCGAGGCGAACGACGCGGATGATATGATCATTCACGGCCCGTGAACCGGGTTTACGTACTGCCAGGCGTATTCATGTTTTTGCCCTCCTTAAGGGATTTATTCTACACGTCGGCCGGATCAAAAGAAAGCTTTCTTTGGCCGGAAAATCCTCATGGGTGTGTTTCTATACCTCCCGGGGTACCGAGAAGATCGATCGGGAAAGAAGAAAAAAGCCGGATGAAACTAAGGATGAAAAGACCGCAGATCGCGCGGGCGCGCCGTCAGGTCTCCCCTGTTTCCTTTTCGGAAA
>CADBTE010000358.1 GCA_902797455.1 uncultured Planctomycetota bacterium
CCAATAGGGGTTGGATGCTACGGAGGGCATTTGATCCGCGATCCCCTCTACCGAGGAGATTCGGATATGACGGCTGTGCGACAGCCAGCAGGACAGCAAAATGTCTACCGTCTTTTCGAGGTATTGAACGAGTATCTCATCGCTGGTTTTTCCCCTTTCTGATGATTTCGCAATCTCCCCGCCATTCTCCTGTGATAGAGACTCCCAGCCGGTGGAAGAGTCGGCAATCGATCGAGTGACGTTCTGGGTGAGCGTCTCAAAAATACGGTCGAACTCGGTGATGACGCCGACTTGCTGCGTGGTGACACGATCCATCTCTTGGACGGTTTTCATCAGCTGGAAAGTCTCTCCCAGAAGACCGAGCCGGGGAGCGTACTCGAGAAAACGCAGAACGATCTGCTGGGTGATTCGGCTTTGGACAATCTGTTTGGGCTGTCCCCCTCGGGATGTCGGTATATACAGAAGGGATTTGCTGGAGAGGATTTTTAAAAGCGAAGGCCATCTCTTTTTGACCGTCTCGCGATCGGAGCGAAGTATCGCCGCCAGGGTTTCGACGATCGTTTCCTTGGCTCCCTTTCTGGCCGACACGGACGTGCCGCAATGGCCAAGGACAGCGCGCAGAAAGTAAATCGCGTCTTCGACGTCGACCAGCAAGCGAATGATACGGTCGAGGAGAATTTCTTTAGTTCCGTTCAACCGGTCATACTCCATCAGCGACTCACTCGTTCCGCTGGGACGGGCGATATGGTAATTCGACGCTGATTTCAGGAGGGACTGAAGGTCTTTTTTGTAGAGGTCCGCCTGGTGAAGCCAACCGCCGATTTGTTCACCGGCCTGTTTTTCAAGCTCGATAAAAGGTTCTGGAAAACCCTCTGTGGAGTATTGTTTCGCGGCGAAAAGAGGTGATTTTCCCGCGGCGAAGACCCAAAGCTTGACGGTACTGAAAATGAAGTTCAATCGGTCATTGATTCGGTCGGTCTCTTCTGCCAGCACATCCTCCGATGGGCTGAAATCCCCCGGGCCCCCCATCAGATCATCCTGATTTCCGTCTTCGGCGCTGTCGTGGAAGGACATATCCTCGTAAGCCGCCTGACAGGTAGGGTCAATCCCGATCTGTCGATCTTCGTCCTGGGTTTCGTCGAAATCTTCTCCATCAAAGAACATCTCTTCGCCGGAGAAATCCAAGGGATCGGTTTCACTGTTCTTAGACGGTGGCCTTTTCGAGGAACGATTTTCTCCCCCTTGACCTTTGCCTTGCTCTGGAGGATCGAAGGAATCGATTTCCAGGTGAGGAATGTCCCCGTAGCGGCCCGCGTTTGCCTCGAGACGTTCGATAAACTTCACTGTCAGCTTCCAACGCCTCAGATACTCCTCCTGGGTCATGGGGGGGAGATTGGTTCCCGAACCCTGCTGCGAGCCTTTCGTGTTCCCTTCTCCCCAGAGATCTTCGATCCACTCGAAAAGGACGGAGTGAAAGGAATAATCTCCCTCGGCAAGCGGAAGTTCCTCGTTCCGGCTCAGCCAGTGCATCAGCAGCGCCATTGAAGAGACCGAGTCTTTTCGATTGAGAAGGGCCTCGGCAAGGAGAACATATGCTTTCGGCGACTGAAACTTGGTGACGTGCTGATTCCAGAAGGCTATATCACCGGCGGCATTTCCAGCCTGATACCAAGTTTTCAGTGCGTTGGCGACGATGACCGCGGACTGCCAGACATCTTGCCCCGAGAACCCCTCGACCGCGGAGATTTCCGTGCTTCCGAATTGATCCCACCAATCGGCCAGGTCTCTCATCCTTTCTGAAAGCTCCGCCTGGAGATTGTCCTGTCCGGTCGCCGCCGCGTCTTTCATCAAGGCGCTGTAGAGGTCAAATATGTCGTTCAGGAGATTGATCAGGTCGTCCAACCGATGATCATGGACGGTGTTTTCAATCGAGGAGAAAAGACTGATCTGCGCGCCAAACCCCAAGAGCGTCCAGGGATCAGGGAGGGCACCGCAGTCGATCCCACGATGAAGAAGATCCTCGACTTCGCTGAGAACCGTGGACGCCTCGTTGATCTTTCCTTCCTCTTTAAGAAAAGATATCCGGGTGATCAGGCAGTCGATTTGGCACAGAAGCCGAGCGGAGGTGACCTGAACAATCTCGGTCTGACGACCAGCGGCGTCAAAGTAACCGATCCTCGCGTAGAGACGGGCGAGATTCATACGAACCAACTGCTCGGCTCGCTTGTGGGCAAGTCGACGATTCAGGTCGTGCCGGGCACAGGCGAACGGCTGGTAGTATTGCTCAACCTCCGCTTCGAGACGAGAACGATTCGGCTCGGGCACTTTCTGAATAAGAAGGTCGTAAAACCGATCTCGATAGGAAGCGATATGGGGCATCAATGTCGCCAGCGTGACCGAAGAGTCGTGCGCCTGGACTCGGTCACCCGTGATCCCCGACCCCATCAGGATCGTACCGGCTAAGACAGCGGCCGCTTCGTTGAGATAATCATCCCGTGTTGGCGATTCGATAATACGGGGGACGTTCCCTCCCAAGGGGGAGGCCGTAACCGTGATTTGCCGCTGACTATTGTCATCAAACTGTTCCACCCGTTCCAAGATAGAATCGACGATGACCTGGTGGATGACGAAACGGCGGTAATACCCGTTGGCATCTATCGAATGGGGATTCCATGTGCCGAAATGATAATTCGGCCGCCGGTTGACCGGGTGATCGAAGTCGTACGCTCGAGGGTCGATATCGAGTTCATCAAGTTTTTCAGGATCGAACCAAGCGTCGTGAAGCAGGGAGGAATCCGTGTTTTTTAAAATGTTGATCGTCCGTTTGATGAGTTCCGAGTAACGTCCCTCGGCAACGCCTGATGGACGGCGATACAGTGGAACGACCGCGATCCACTCGTGCGGATTCGGTTCGCAGCGTTTCTCCCCCTCAAGGGTAGGGATAGGACGAAAACCGAGAAAATCGTTCGCTTGGCGAATGATTCGATCGATCATCAGCATTCGTTCATTTTGGTCGCCGGCCGTGAGAATCCGCTTGTGGGTTGTGAGGTCTTGGGCAATCAAAGCGCAGAGGCGGGCAAGAAAGAACGGATTAAAAAGGAACTCATCGCTTTGATGAAAGAGTGTATCCCGGTGAAATTGACGAAAGGCCGGGATCAGGTCATCGTAAAGGAAACGAAGGACGAAACCAGCTCGATCGCTGTGACGAAAGGCGTCGCTCGAAGAGACGAGATCGCGCAGCTGATCGGTGAGGATTTCATCGCATTTCGACCACACACGATCGGACGGAACGTCCCGACGCAGGAGTGCCTTGAAAAGCAGATTCCAAGCAATCTCAAAACGCGGTTGTTCGTTTCCGGAAGAGAAATTGAGATAACCGAGGATATCCCGGATCGCTGTTAATTCTTCTTCGTTGAACTGGTTCGGAAGCATCGCGCCTTCCACTTGAAAAACCTTTTTCTCAACACGGACCTTTTTCCCGACAGCCTATTGAGTCTAGACCGAAAGTCCCGACAGGTCTAGGGGGGATACTCTCCTAAAAGATAGGCAAGCCGATGGACACGATTACCGTGTCTATCGGCTTGCCAAAAAAGGATGGATTCGGTTTTTGGGTTAATTCTGTTTTCCGGCGGGTCTTTCTTTCAGGACATCACTCCTCGGTGAAAGAACTAGCTCCCTTGTTCCGTTGTTGGAGGGGGACTGTTCTCGGCCTGGGATGGAGGCGATTGTTGGGGTGTCTGTTCCGAGGATTCACTCCCGTAGCTCGCTCCGTAACTGGCGCCGTAACCGGTTCCGTAACCACTGCCATAGCTGCTGCCGTAGCCCGTTCCATAACCGGCTCCGTAACTGCTGCCGTAGCCACCGCCATAACCGCCACCGTAGCCGCCGCCATAACCACCGCCGTAACCACCGTAGTTGCCCCCATAGTTGCCCCCGTAGGCGCCGCCGTAACCACCGTAATTACCTCCGTAACTGCCCCCATAGCCGCTTCCGTATTTACCGCCGTAGTTCCCCCCGTAACTGCCGCCGTAGCCGCTTCCGTAACTGTTTCTATTGCGGGGGGTCGCGAACTCATCGTAGAACCGGTGTTTGGCGTAGCAGTTAACGATACACCCGATCACGACGGCGCCGACATCCGAGAGGTATTTGATCGCCTGGACAACATCGGGGCGGCCTCGACGGCGAATACGGGTCGAGAAGATAACACCGTCGACCTTGGGGGCGATTACGCAAGGGTCAGAGACGTAGAGGAGGGGGGGAGAGTCAATCAAAATCACATCAAACGACTGGCGCAGGCGTGCGAGAGTCTGGTCGAATCGTTCGCCGGTCAACAGCTCGGAGGGGTTTTTCCGGCTCTTTCCCGCGGTGAGGAGGAAAAGATTATCGACGGCCGTGGGGTGAATAAGAGAGTCTAATTCATACTCTCCCCCTAAAACATCCGAGAATCCCTCGGTGTTTTCCATGTTGAACCAGATATTCACGTTCGGTTTTCGGATGTCACCGTCGACCAGGATCGTCTTTTTCCCAGCGTTGGCCAATTTGATGGCCATATTGCACATAAACAGCGTCTTCCCATCCCCCGGGTGCGGACTGGTACACTGAACAACTTGGTAGTTCAATCCTGTTGTGTTGTAGAACAGTTTGGTTCTTAGGGCACGGAAAACCTCACACTGGGGCGCGTTCGGAACATGGTAAGTAAAAAGGTCCGCCACGGGAACACCTGGACGCTGCTCCTTTCGAGAGCCGCGGGGCAGACGCGTTCGAGAGAAGGGGGGAAGCTGAGCGAGGATCGGAACCCCAAGCGACTCGCTGATTTCCTGAGGCGTTCGGAAGGTGGTGTCAGTGATATCGAGAAGGTACGCCAAACCAAAACCTGCCGCCAGACCAAGTCCCAGACCGACAATCAAGAATTTGAGCGGTTTGGGAGCTACCGGGGTGGTGATGACCTTCGGCGGGGAGACAATATCGAGCTGGAATCCCCCATAGCTTTGGATGAGCATCATATCATCGAGTTTTCGACCGAGGGTATAGTACATCTCGCGGAGAGACTCAATGGAGAAGCGTTTCGACTCAAGAACCTGGTAATATTCGGCAATTTCACGGATGCGCGGTTCCTGCAGACGGATGTACTCGTCGATTTGATCCTGCTGGCGCCGCAGAGCCGTGATCCGGTCGGTGAGGACGACCAGGTAAGTCTCGAGAAGCTCGGGGTAGGTGAAGAAGCCGACTTTATTGACTGTCTCGATCTCGTCGTCGTAACCGAGCTTTTCACGCTTGACTCGTTTGAGCTCCTCGAGAGTATTCTGCAGGGCGACAATCTGGGGGTTGTCAGGACCGAGTCCCTGTTCCGTCAGACGGTTGATCTCCATCGTGATCTCCGTGGTCCTCTGGAAATCGATATTGAGCGCCGTCGAAAGGATTGTCCCCTCTTTGGAATTTTCCTGGTCACCGCCGCCGGCCAGACCGGAGATAACGCTGACAAAGTTGTCATCATCCCCGCCGGATCCGAGAATCGCGACGATCTCCCCATCGGGGATCTCAGTGAGGGTTCTTCCCCCGATCTTCTCCTCGACGATTTTATACCTGTTTTCGTAAAGGAGAATCTGGTAGTTGATGTCGACCCGTTTCGTACTCATCTCTTGGAGGAGTGTCAGCAACGGGTTGTTCTTCTCATCTCCGATACTTGAGATCGGGGATTTCTGAATATACTGTGTTAATTCTTCGTTCGCGTCGGCGATCTTTTCGATCAGATCGTTTTGCGAGAGTTTGATCGCCTCGGTGACCGTTCCGGAGTTATCACTATGCCGTTCTTTCAGAGAAACCTCGAACTGTTCCAAGGCGGTGCTGAGGATAATCTGCGCTTCGTAGGGGTCACCGCAGGTACACATGATAAACAACATTCCCGGCTCCTCAGGATTGGGCTTCACCGAGAGCTTATCACGAATTTGATTGGTTCCGATCAGCTCGTTTCCATCAAAGTTGATCGATTTGACAAGCTTACGTTTTTCGGCGTCATCCTTGATTGCCAGGAAGGTACCGCGCATTACCTTATCGCCGGTAAAAAGGGCGGCCTGGGTACTTAAAATGTTTTGTGTGACCTCATACTGCATCTGCGATCCATGGCCTTGGAGCATCCCCGAGTTACGGCTGGTGACGTAGATGGTTGACCTTGAGGCAAACGTCTGCGGCGTTTGGGTATACTTGTAATAGGCAAACACCCCGCCGAGAATGGGAAGAAGGATGATGAGCTGCCACTGCCGCTTGAAAATCCCAAGGATATCGAAAAGGTCGAGGTTTTGCCCGCCACTTACCGGTGCTTCCCCCCAGTAACGAGAGGCCTTTTGTCTTCTCTTGTAGTCGGCTTTTGCCATAGAACGAAATCCCTCTTATGAACAGTAAACGGAGGATCTTCTCCTAGTTTTTCACTTTCGTTGCTTAGGAGCTTGTAATTACGGACGCGGGAGACGCGGCGAAGATCCCACGTCAACCTACGGGATCCCAGTATATAGCAAAATCCTCTTTCCCCAAATAACGAAAAACCCTTTTTCCCCAAAATATTAGAGTACGATGAATTTTTAAAATGAACAAAAAGGGAGGTTCTGGATGCCGGGTAAATCTTTAATGGATAAGAAGCTTATCTTGTTTTGGAGAGGAGCGCAAGGAAAAAAAACGAGGGGGGCTCTCAGCCCCCCCCTCGTTTATAGGCACGGCACCAACCGATTTGACGGCGGTTTAATTTTTGGTTTTATTCGACGTTTCGGCCTTCTTGCTGGGACTGGCCGGCTGGATCAGCCCGAGGAGCCCGCACAGACCCGCGAGCGGCCACCAGCCAACACCTCCGCCCGGGTAACCCGGCTGGGCATAATCACCGGCCGCCGGCTGAATCATTTCCGTCTGCCGGTTAATCGAGTCGCACGGGATACGCACCAACCCATCACCGATCAGGACGGTGCAGAGATTGACCTGACGGGACTCATCGTAGTGGACCGAGAAGGCCTCAACCCCGTAGCTGCCAGTCGCTTCATCGTGGGCGGCAACCAGATAATTATCGCCCGCGGGAAAATCATTGACCGGGGCGAACCCGTTCTCATCCGTGACGAATTCGGCCACGGGGTTACCGTCTTGAGTGACCCGAACCTTAACATTTGGATAGGGGGCAAGGGAGAAGTTGACCTGCCCATTGGACAGGGCAGCTATCTCGGCGGGGGTCAAGCTGCCGTTGACGGGACGGTAAGCGTAAAAATTGAGCGTACCGAGGTCTCCGGAGGGGGCAGTGGTCAGTGCCGAGACTGGGGATACCTCCGCCACGTCACCAACACTGCTGACCGGAGAGATCCCACCAATAGCGGGGAGGTCAGTGACCAGAGAATCGGCACTTGGAACGGCCTGTGCCTCGGGAGCAGCGCCATCCTGCGCGATCGAATACGCGACAGAAAGGATCGCCAAGAAAAACGCAGCAGCAAACAGAGTCGACAGTTTTTTCATAGATACACCCCTTGAATCCTTGAATATCGGATGAACGCCCCGAGTTCGGGTCGTTTAGGATACCAATGCAGTTACGTCTGGCGGCAAAAACCACACCAGCGCCCGCGCGCCTTTTGCAGTCACCATAAACCACCACTTCTATCATTTTACCCCACCCAGCCATCAAGTCAAGTGACCGGGACGATAAATTCCGCAAAATAAAGAAATCAGGTGAATACCGGATGATTCTCCGGTATTCACCCGACCTTCCTATCGGTCTTTCCTCTTTGGGAGTCCTCCCGGATGTCTATACCTCAGGAGGGGCACTAGTCAAAGAGTTCCTTGGGGTTGATATTGAGCCGGACACTGCTGTAGATGAGGTTGAAGAGCATCTCCAGTCTGGTGTATTCCAGCAGGATCACATCGTTCGGCTCAATCAGCACCCGCTGGGACGGGTCACGAATGGCTTCCTTCTGGGGGATACGGATTGCCATCTGCTGACCGTTGACCTGGCGCAGGACCAAGATTCGGCTCGGAGGGAGGAGAAAGAGGGAATTTCCGGAAGTCGAACCACCTCCATTGCCCCCGCCCCAGCCGTAACCAAGGCCTCCGCCGGCGGTGGCGATAGCGCCGAGGACATCGAGGTCATAGTCGCGAGGAATCGGATGGACACCTCCCTTGATCATACCGCCGGTGTAGAAGACCTCGGCGTCGCGAGACTGAATCAGCACCACGTCACCGTCATGCAGTGTCACGTCATCACTGGTCAAACGCGGGGGAATCTTGCACGGGGAAACTCGGATCGGGATCCGAATAATCCCCATACCGCGGCCCAGGCCGGCGATCTCACCGGTCCGGTTATAGTGATCGGCGACCGAGCGGGACCAGGCGGCCAAGTCGTTGGGGAGATAGTCGCCATCGGTTTCGAACAGATCCTCGGTTCCCTTGCGGAGGATGATCACCTCGTTTTTCGCGTTCAGACCGGGAAGTCCGCCGCTTTTGCTCAGCGCTTCAAGAACGTCGTTTCGGTAAGCCGGCAGCTCGAGTGTCACGGCGTTGCCGCGCTCCATGCCGCCGAAGTAGCTTTCCATGCTGCCTTTGTTCACATTGATCGAAGCATTACTGTTGATAGCCGTATCCTCACGAATCACGGTGACGTGATAGGTTCGGCGCCGAATCATGGTCACACTGATATTCGCCCCTTCAGAGAGGAATTGTGTCTGGACCGTGTAGGCGTTCCGGATAGCGTTTTCCGCCTCGATGATCGACATACCCTCGACGTAGATCGGTTCCCGCAGAAGGGGCAGCGAGATCGTTCCATCGCTGCGAACCGGGAACGGGTAACCGCTGGCGGGTGCCTCGGTCGAATCCTTTCCGATATTGTGGATCGGAATCTCCGAGTTTTCATTGCCGGTCACGTTGGCGATGTAGATCCCCAGGACATCCCCGGGGGCAAGACGCTCGACGGCCGGTTTATCCATTCTCAGGCGCGCGACATTGATCTTCTCCATCGAAGATCGGGGCGCGGCATTGCGGATGGTCGCGAATCCCTGCGGGGAGACCGTCTCCCGGTCAGGAATCGACGTGCACCCCCCAAAGAGAATGGCCCCAAGGCAAAATACGGCAAAGGCGTAATGAACAGATCTGGTAGTCATACCGGCATCCATGCCCTCATCTTAATA
>CADBTE010000359.1 GCA_902797455.1 uncultured Planctomycetota bacterium
ATGTTCAATCGCCATATCCCTCACGAGATCTCTCAGATTATTCGTGAAATGATGGCAAAAAACGCTGAGGATCGCCCCGCCTGCGACGATGCTCTTCTTAGGCGTCTGCGGCCGTGGTCCGCCTCCGCGATCGAGATCGCCGACGCGCTGAAGCGGCTTCGGGACGCGAAAACCGGCTCGGCCGGGGCCGATGGGGACTCGCCCGAGCCGCTGTCCCGCGGGGAAGCCGGCTTGTATTATCATTCGGCCCTATCGCGAAACGCGTCGGCTTGGGAGGAGCCGGCCGACGATCCCGACGCGTGGTCCGCGCCTGAACGTTCCTTCTGGAAAACGCTTCGCAATATTCTCCTGTGGGGAGTGGCGCTTCCCCTGGCCTTGCTGATCCTCTTTTTGCTTCTTCGCCGATAGGCGAGTTCCATTCGAGATCACAGCTCTTTGTTAACTGTTTTTTCAAGTTTCAATCAACAGCTTAAATCTGTCTCGACCGGGATGCCGGCGCCTGTCGAATCGCCGAACACGGGGGGATCGCCTTCGGCCGGGGAGCCGGCGGGAGCGCGGGGACCGAAGACGGTTTTTGAAATTGCCGATAGAACCGTTATACCGTTCCCTTAACGCGCCGGCGGCTTGCCATGATCGCTGAATAATCGGAATCATAAAACTTGACGAGTCCCAAAAAACGGCTAGACTGGACAATAAAAAAAATAACGGGTTAAAGGATAGTATCTGTCGTGAAAAGATCATGGTGTGGTAATTCCAGAGGAAAACCGATGGAGGATGAGCGTTCTTTTGACCGCTGTCAGCAAAAACTTGGCTATACGTTTCGGGATATCTCGCTTCTTCGGCTGGCGCTGACGCATAAATCGGCGGCGGTAACCCCGACTCATTCGAATGAGCGTCTCGAGTTTCTTGGTGACTCCTTTCTCGGTATGGTGGTGACCGATATTCTTTATCGCCGGTTTCCTCATTTTCTCGAGGGGAGTCTGTCTAAAATCCGCGGCGAAGTGGTAAGCCGCCGCTCGTGTACTCGTGTCGCCCGCGCTCTGGAGATGGAGAACGAGATCATTCTCGGCGGCGGAATGAAACAGCCCGGTGATACTTTACTGGCCAACCTCACCGAGGCGCTTATCGCGGCTATCTACCTCGATGGCGGTCCCAAAGAGGCATGGCTGTTTGTTCAGCGTAATTTCGATCCCTTGATCGATGAGGCGTCGGGCGAGATCGATCACTCTAACTTCAAGGCGCTCCTGGCGGCCGAACTGCGTCGTCGGGAACTCGGGTGCAACCCCCAGTTCATTCTTCTCGATGAACAGGGGCCCCCTCATCATAGGTGCTTTAAAATACAGGTTCATATCCCCGGTCAGGTCTTTTCCGCCGCTTGGGCGAACAGTAAGAAAGAAGCGGAGCAAAAGGCCGCCGAAAACGCGCTGTGTGAACTCAAAGGCCGGCCGACCCCCTGGGTCTCCGGCTAGCCGCGATGCCGCGGCGGGCACTATTCCCCTGGCTATTTTCAGCGGCAGCCGTTCGTCCCGTTGGGACTCATACTATCCAAGCGACCAACGGGAGCGCTTCGTGCCGCAGTGGTTCTCCTATGGCAGTCAGATCCTCATACGGCTACTGCCTGCCGACCCCGTCGGTTGGGATGGGCCAGTTCTTCGGCATCGGGGCGATAAAGGTCATCCGTTCGTGCGTCACCGGGTGCTCCAGGGTTAGCCGCCGGGCGTGCAGGGCGATGCCCTGATCCATTCTGATGCGGGATTTGTATTTCCAGTCGCCGGCGATCGGCCAGCCGGCGTGGGAGAGCTGGACTCGGATCTGGTGTTTGCGCCCCGTCTCCAGACGAATTTCCAGCAGGGAAATCTCCCCCTGGCGGCGGAGACGGCGGTAGTGAAGAACAGCTTCCTTGGCCGCGGAGGTCTGCGCGCTGGGGCGGTGATTCTCGGGATGGAGGGTCACATAGCACTTGCGGTGGTGCGAGTCTTCTTCCATCCAGTCGCGCAGGGTTCCTTGCGGCGGGGTTACTCCCTCGACGGCGGCGATGTAGATCTTCTCGACGGTATGGCCGCGAAACTGGCGATTGAGACGGTCGGCGGCTTTGGACGTGCGAGCGATCACGACGACTCCCGAGACGGGGGTATCGAGCCGGCTGACGACCCCAAGATAGACATTCCCCGGCTTATTGTATCGTTGGGCGATGTACTCTTTCGCGCGGGTCAGAAGAGTCTCCTCCCCGGCGGGAAGTCCCATCGTCGCCAGGCGCACCGGTTTATTGACAACCAGCAGGTGGTTGTCTTCGTAAAGAATATCGAGATCAGGCTTCATGGCGCTTTGTGTCGTCGTGTGATCACACCCCCCCGGAGCTTCCGTAATTATAGCCGTTTTGAGAATACCCGTCAGCGAGTCGTGCCGGTGCCGGGAGATGCGCCGGCGCTGTTCCCCTGACAATTCTCAGGCAGCCGCTCGTCCCGCTGGGATCCGTAAAACCCGCTGGGATACCTTGAATCAATGCAGGGAATCCCGGCGGGCGATATTCCCATCGCTATTATCAAACAGACGCGGCGCGGCGCCATCACGGCCGGCTTTATTGCGCCGGACAGCTCTTGCCATCGCCCCACCGTCCAGGGGGACAGGGCCGGTGAGCAGCTCGGGAAGATTGTGAGAGTAACGGTCGGCCCGCTCGTCGTCAGGGGTTCGCTGGGGAAGGAGGAAGGGTTTGGTGCAGGTGCCGTCCTCGGCAAAATGAGTGAAGTAAGTTCGGGTAAAGGCACTGTTGGCGCGGCGGGTACTGAAGACCATCCAGCGGCCGGAAGTGTCCCACGAGTGAAAGCTCTCGGGAGCGTCGGTATTGATCTCCTCAAGCGGGCGGGATTGACCGGTGGCCAGATCAAGGAGCATCAGCTCGCTTTCTTTGTGCGTCAGCGGGAAGGTTCCGTAATCCAGCTCGACGTAGACCAGAAACCGCCCGTCGGGAGAGACGCGGGGATGAACGTAACTCTTACCGGTCACCTTGGCGTCGAAGACGGCGGCGGGAGCCGAAAAGCTTCTCTTTTCGCTGTCGAAATCCATCTTCATTAAACTGTAATGGATCTCCCTATTGCGGTCGCACATCTCCGTGAGCCGCTCCTCGGCGGTCTGTTTGCGGGTCTTGCCGAGACGCGATTCGGAAGTCTTTATTTCGGCGACACAGTAGTAAAGCGTCTTTCCGTCGTTACTCCAGGCGGGGAAACTCTCGTAGATATCCTCCGTCTCGAAAATCGGGATGATCTCCTCCTTCTCGATATCGTAGAGCATGAGGTCCGAGAAGTTGTCGAGGACTTCGATCTTTTTGATATCCCGCGAATGAAAGGTCTGACGCGTATTGTTCGACGAATAGGCGATCAGCGGCAGGGTCGGGTGCCAGGAGGGATACGACATCGCGAAACCCGACTTCGGCCAGACCGTATTGATCTTCCTAAGCTTGCCGTTGAAGCGAAGCATCGTTCCGCCGTAATCCTGCCGAACGTGAAACAGCGCGTTGTTCGGGTCGCCCGCGCGGGCGTGGTGGCAGTTGGCGCAGCTGTGCGGCGAAACCGCCGCGTTGTCGAAGATGCTCTTGGTCTTGAAATTCTCTATACAGCGCTCCTCAATCGTGACCCGACCGTACTGAACGTAACCCGGATCGATGCGGCGGTACGTCAGCCACGGATCAATCCGATCGGGGGAGACGGTATTGGTGATCGACTGGTACTTTTGCCACGTTTGTCCGGTTCGGGCGTAGACGGTGAAATGAATCTCTCCCCCCGCGGAACCGGCCAGGAGCTCTTTCCAGAACTTTTCCGGAATCACGACCGTCTTGCCCCGCAGGACACGCTCTGTGGGAAGGGACCCACTGTGGCGGCCGGAAACGACAGTGAGGTACTCGTCGGCGGGGGTGAGAATCTCGAAATTCAGCGGCGCGATGTTCGGGGGGATGGTCAGATCGGAATAATCGGGATTGATGACCGGTTTTTGACCCAGGTTATCGGCGTTGGACGGGACAGAGGCGGTACAGCCGCCGAGCAGAAGCAAAAGAATAACCGGCAGCACAGCGCTCAGCGCGCTGCCGGGGACGGTGTCAGAACGGGCGTTTGCGGTCGTTCGGTTCATGAATCCGGCTTTCCCGTGAAGGGCTGTTTGTTGCTTCGGTTCAGTACTCTTGGTAAGGGGACGCGAACATCCGGTAGAACCAAAATGTATGGGTGTATTTTTCCTGAATCTTTTCCGAGGCCGTGCGTGGGTCGATCCCCGCGGCGGCGGACTGTTCGGGGGACGACGCTAAGGCCTGCATTTGGGCCGCGGCGGCGTCCTGCTGTCCAAGCGCGCCGCACAGGCGGAAGAATTCGGCCAGGCCGGTTAAAAGCTCCGGGTCATAGGGATATTCCCGCGAGGTTTTGCCGGTACGGGAGTATTCGATGTACGCCGCTCCCTGCTGAAGGGCGGTGGGGATGCGCTGGTTGGTCGGTTCGAGCCAACGCTGGTAGTATATCTTAAATTTATCCTCAAAGAGGTCGTGGGCGCCCACGAGAAGAAAATCACAGAGGAAACGCTCCTGATCTTCCTTGGAGGCGTCGTCGAACGACGCCTTCGTCGCGCTGAAGAGGATGTTCCTGTCGACGTAACGGCCATGCAGAAGGTACTCGCTGGGACGCAGCCGGCGGGCGGTCTCGATCCGCTTAGCCAGCGCTTTCCCGCGGGGAGTCCGCGGTTCGGTCCCGCCGCGCGCCGCCTCAAGCAGATCGCGGCCGTCACGGACCCAATCGCCGCGGCACAGCGGCTCGAGCAGCGACAGGTATTTTTCCGCCAGGGAATACTCTTCGTTAGCAAGGGAATATTGCACCAAAAGCCAGCGCAGGTAGGGGGATTCGGGGCACAGACGAAGCTGGTCGTTGGTGTAGCAGGCGGCGAAATTGACCGAACCGCTGCGGTAGCAGACTTCGCTGCCCAGCAGCCGAAGGCACTGAATCCAGGCCAGTTCGGTTGAGTAGGAAGGGGCGTTGGGACGTTCGAAAAGGTGTTCGGCCATCCGGCCTGTTTCCGCCAGCGCCAAACGGCGCAGTTCGATCAGTGGGAGCGTCGGCTCCTCGCAGCGCGATTCGATTTCGAGAATTTTCTCCCACTGGTCATGTTCCAGGGGACGGACAGCCGCCGCGAGCGCCAGGAAATTCGTCTCGGTTCGTGAAAACAGCTCGGTCACGATAATCGCCGCGGCGGCGGCGAAAAACACCAGCAGCGTGCCGAGAAAGCCGCCCCGCGTCGGGACACCGCCGGTTTCGTCCGCAGCGGTTTCGGCCGCGGGCGCTTTTGGGGAGGGAAGGCAAATCGGCAGCAGCGCGGTGAGCAGCGCGGCGATGAACAGACGTGTGGAAACAGCCGCGTTGACAGGGTCGGTGATCTCGAAACGATAGGAAGGAAAACCGGCGAGCCACAGATCGGCCATAGGGACATGACCGCTGACGCACGGATACCACAGCAGGGGAACCAACCCCCCGAAAGCCAAAAGAAGAAGCGTTCGCCACAGGCGTCCGGATTGGTTCTGCCGCCACTGGTCCCGGGCCAGAAAGAGGGTGGGGAGGAGAGTGTAGCCGCCGAAAAGAGGGTAGAACAGAGCCAGCGCCGCAAGCGCGGCGAGGAATCGTTTTTTGGGCTCGGTGATTTCGCGTGCCCCCGCCGCGACGCTCAGCCCCGCGGCCAGCGCGGGGAAGGCGCCAAGGAACAGACCGCTTCGCACGACCGAGAAGTGGTAGTAGCCCTGGCGCGAGAACAAAACAGTGAGGATGACCGCGGTCGGCAGCGACAAAACAGCGCTTAAGGTGAGGCGTTTTCCACGTTCGGCCCGGGGGAGAACCGCGCGGAAAGCGGCCAGCAGCCAGAGGGTATAGAGGACAACCAGCGCCGCGCCGACGGCCGGAGCGGTCCAAGCGGCCAGGAGACCGGGAAGATCTCCCAGAATGGCGACGGCCCCTCCGGGGCAGGTGAGGAATTCCGGCCGGGGGACTTCGTAGTAGTGGGTCAGGTAGACCAGATCACTGTAGCGCCCGGCCCAGTACCAGGTGAGGAACGCGATGAATGTGGCCGAAAGGGCGAAAATAACCGTCCGCGGGGGGGTGAGGTCCCAGCGCGGCTTCGGCCGGGCCGGGGCGGGAGAAGGGCTCTTTGGCGCCGATGTCTTTCTGGGGCGGCGTTTGGGCGGCATTTTTGAAAGTATGGAATTATGGATCGAGCGCTTAAGACGGACACTCGATTGTAGCCGGGAGACCGTCCGAATGCAAGTGTTATCCCCCGCCGAGAGGGAAGGGGAGGTTGTTTTTCAAAAGGGTCAGGATCGATGATAGCCGGCCGGATCGATGGTGACCTCGTCGAACCCCAGGGCTGTGATTTGCCCCAGAATCGTGTCGCGCAGTTCTTGGTCTTGGAATCTCGGGAGCTGGTCGGGGCCCACCTCGATGCGTGCCCGGGCGGGGGTAATAATCCTTAGGCGGCAGACCGGGAAACCGCTGCCGCGCAGGATCGTTTCGGCCCGTTCGACGAGGCGCAGGATCTTTTCGTTCGGCTCAAGACCGTACGCCAGGCGGGTGATCAGGCACGGTTCGGAAGGGCGGTCGGCGCAGGACAGGCCCAAAACGGCCGCGGCGGCGCGGATCGCGTTTTTGGTCCAACCCCCGTCCGCCAGAGGGGAGTGGGAACCGAACTGCCTCGCGGCGGCACTCCCCGGCCGATAGTCGCTCAGATCATCGGCGTTGTTCCCTTCCAGGAAGGTCCATTCCCCCTCCTTCGGGGGGTGGTTTTGGGCCCATTCCCGGATTTGGCCGAGCCGCTGTCTCTTGCAGTAGTAACAGCGTTTGTTCGTGCCGGCCACAAAATCGGGGTCCTCCATCTCATGGGATGGCAGCTCGATGTATTGGGAGACATGAAGCTCTTCGGCGACGGCGCGTGCGTTTTGGATCGATTCGGCCGTCTGGGTCGCGGAGATGGTAAATACCGCGGCCGGTTCCTTCCCAAAAGAGGCGGCTCGGATCGCCGCGGCCAGGAGAAACGCCGAGTCGACCCCGCCGGAAAAGGCGACGATTGAGGGGGCCAGCGGCCGGAGGGTCTCGATGAGCTGGGGGAGTGTGGGCATGGCACGTTCTGGTGGGTTAAAAAACGGCGGTGTCCCGGGAGCGATTCCTCGGGACACCGCCGATAGATTATAAACCGGTTGTCTGTTTTTGTCTTACAGGGCCTGCGGACCCGGCAGAGGGAACTCCGGGAGCGCCGCGGGGAGCTCGTCGGCCATCGGCGGCGCAGCCGGGACCGCCTCGGCCTCAGCGGGGACCATCGGCTGCGGGATCGCCTGCGGCTGCGGCGTCATCGGCTGGGCCTGCGGCTGAGTCATCGGCTGGGGCGCCGGCTGGGCCGGGGCGCTTTCCGGACGCATGGCGACCCGTTCCATCTTCCCTTGGCCGCTTCTGGCCAGAGTCTTGCGCTGGTAGAAGAAGTTCATCTCCTCGGCCACCAGGGCGACATCCTCAGGACGCGATTCCAGAACCGCCTGTACTTTCTGGTTCCCTCCGCACTCGGCGCGGACACGGACCTTGTATGAGACCGACTGACCGGGGCCGAGGAAGTTGATCTTGCTGAAGAGAACCTTCGATTCGTTCTCCTGGATCATTCCGCCTCCCTCGACCGCCAGCGGAATCATGCCGGCCGGGAGGAAGAAACCCGCGTCGATCGACTCGGCCGCCTTGGTTCCGTTGTTGGCGATGACCACTTCGTAGTCGATCTCCGAACCGGTGGCGATCGGGCCGGTCGGTTTATTGATCCGAATCTCCAGGGCGGCGATCGCCTCAACCTGAACCTCCGCGTCGCTGCTCGACGTCACGCCGGTCTGGTCCCAAGCGCTTAAGTCGATCCGGTTCATCCCCGGGCGGAGCATCTTGCCGGTAACCTGATAGACGATCTCCTCGCCGGGTTTGATCGAGGGGACCTTCCAAACAACGCGGTTGCTCACGCTGTCATGGGCGCCGTCCCCCGTGCAGCCGGCGTACTCGATGGTCGACGGCATCGCGGCGGTCACCTCAACGTTCTGTAAGATTGCCTGGCCGTTATTGCAGACGTGCACCAGGTAGTCGAAGGTATCGTTGACGAACTGCATCTCGGGAACCTCGGCGAAGACATCCAGGTGGCCGCGCAGAACCGTGACGCACTTGCGGGCCGACGAGGAGAAGCCAAATTCCGAGATCGCGGTCGCCTCGATGTTGAGTGTCCCTTCCAAGACGGTCTTGACGTTCAGCTCGACCATCTTCTCCTCGCCCGGGAGCAGCTCCTCGAGCACGCACGAGGCGGTATCTTTCTCGCCGGTGGCGACGTCCAGACGCAGGTTGCGCGCCTCGCCGTTTCCGGTATTGCGCAGAATCATTCGGTAACGTTCTTCCACTCCCCAGTCGATGGTGTCGCGCCCCTCGATCGCCAGTTCGATGACCGGTTCCTGAACCTCGATGTCGGAACGCACGCACGACTTCTCGTAGTCGTACTGGCTGACAAAGTCGAGACTGCAGCGCGCCTTCGGGATAAAATTGATCACCAGTGTCTCGACACGGCCGGCCGGAAGAAGACCGATCTTCCACAGGCAGGCGGAGTTGCTGCTTTGGGCGCCTTCCACCGTCGCGGCCAGTTCCGCGACGCGGGACATGCCGGTGGTCGGCTGAATCGAGGAGATCTCAATCCCGTCGGGGATCGTTGTCGTGACGTTCAGACCGTTGGCGTCGACCGTGCTGTTGTTGCTGATGGTGATCGTGTAGGACGACTCCTGACCGACCATAATCCGCTTTGGACCGGCCGCCCGGATCTCGATGACCGGGGTCAGCAAGGTGGCCGGTTCCTCTTGGGGCGAATTGTTGACCTCTTTCGAGGCGGCCAATGGGGCCGGTTCCGACATTGAACCGAGAATGGCATCTTCCCCGAGACTTTCCGTGAGGGCCGGCTCGCTTTGCTGGGACACGATGCCCCGCGACGGCGTGGTCTCCTGACTGTCTTTGGCCGCCTGGCCGGCGGTCTGGTCCTCGGCGGGCGATGCCGGTAATATATCTTCGACGATCGGGGTGATCGCCTGGGGTTCCGCTAATTCTTCGGCCGGTTCCTCGACAACGAGGGTATCATCCTGCAGGGCCTCGGCGACCGGGCGGCGTTTGCCCAGCGACGAACCAGCTGCGCCGGTCGGGACGGCGGCACTCGGCGTGCTGGCGGCGGTGTTGTGCGAGGCGATGGCCGCGGCTCTTTCGGCGCGGCGCTTCTCGAGCGCTCGAAACGCTCCTCTTCCCAAACGAGGGGGACCCGCCGGCTGCGGGACCGCGGCGCTGTCCTGCGTTGCCTGATACGCGGCTACCGGCCTCGGCACGGCGCTTTCCTCGCCCTGATTCCTGGTTAGGAATGTCAGCAGCGATTGCCCCCACGCACAGGGCACGGCCGCGGAAATCAGAAGAAACAGGGAGGAAAAGGTCGCTATCCGAATAACGGTCCGCGCTTTCATCGTCTGTCGTTTCACGAATTTCATTGTCCCGATCTCCTGCCAAATCCCTGATGGCGTTTCGTTTGATTTCGCCGCGGTACTCCTTCACACGGCGCGGCTGACGGAAGAGAACAGAGGTTCTCTTCTGGTTTTATCGGATAAGAGAGTTATTCTCATTAGAATAATAGCGACTTTTCTATCAATTGGGGGGAGTTTGACGATTTTGAGCTTTTTGTCGGTGCCGGCGGCGCCGCAGCAATTCCTGAAGCGAACTCTTTACTTTTATGAGGGTGTGGTCTATGATATTGTATAGATTGTGGGCAACGGAACACGGGTTTTCCTTCTATGTGTATGTTTGGGTAAAATATGGAGACTACGGTCACCAATCTTGTTCTTCTGCGGGATGGCCTTCCCGTAGGGGCTTTCTTCCTTGCCCCCGGCGAGGAGACGACCATCGGCCGCGCGACCGATAACCGGATCATTCTCAACGACGACCGCTGCAGTCGGCTTCACGCGGCGGTCACCTGGCAGGGAGACGGCTGGTACCTGCGTGATCTGGCCAGCCGCAACGGAACGGTCCTCAACGGCAGACGGGTCACCGACGAGGTCAAGCTGGCCGATGGCGACCAGATTCAAATCGGGCACGCGATCCTTCAGTTCCGTGTCGCGAAGCTCGATGCCTCGGCCGATAACTCCGAGATGATCTCCGAATCGCTCGCCGCCGCCCTCGGCGGGGCCGCGAAACAGACCGAGCTGACGAGCCACCTTATCCGTGTCAATGACGAAAATAAAATTCTCCGTTCCCTCCTGGAGCTTGATACCGAGATCGTCGGTGTCTCCCCGGCGATGGAGAACGTCCTGCGGATGATCCAGCGGGTCGCTCCCAGCCGCGCGACGGTCCTGATTCGGGGCGAAAGCGGGGTCGGCAAAGAGCTGATCGCCCGTACCGTTCACGCCAACAGTCAGCGCCGCGACAAGACGATGATCTGCCTCAATTGCGCGGCGCTGTCCGAGTCGCTCCTGGAGAGTGAACTGTTCGGTCACGAAAAAGGGGCTTTTACCGGCGCGACCGAGCGGAAAATAGGCAAGTTCGAGGCCGCCGACGGAAGCACCCTCTTTCTTGACGAGATCGCCGAAATGAGTCCCGCGCTGCAAGCCAAGTTCCTTCGCGTCTTGGAGGGGCAGCCGTTTGAACGTGTCGGTGGAAATAAGCCGATCCAGGTCGACGTGCGCGTGATCGCCGCCACGAACCGCGATCTTGAAAAAGAGGTCGCCCGCGGCTGGTTCCGGCACGACCTGTTCTTCCGGCTTCATGTGCTGGAGATCCTCGTCCCGCCGCTTCGCAAGCGCCGCGAGGATGTCCCCCTGTTGGCCGATCATTTTTTAGGGAAGTTCTGCGCCGAGACCAAACGCAAGTTCCACGGCTTTAGTTCCTCCGCGCTGGTGATGCTCGATAAGTACCGCTGGCCGGGGAATGTCCGTGAGCTCAAGAATGTGGTCGAGCGGGCGGTCCTCCTCGGGAATCCCCCTCTGATTGAGCCGGAAGACCTGCTGCTGTCGACCATTCGGACCACCGGGAGCACCGGGCAGAGCAACTTATTCCCGGCCGTCGACAATCCGGCCGAGTTCGTCCCTCGGACGATCGATGAAATGGAACGGATATTGATCCGCCAGACCTTAGAGCACTTTGACTGGAACAAAAGCCGCAGCTCCCGCGCTCTTGGGATCGAGCGCACGACCCTCGATCGCAAAATCGCCCGTTACGGGCTGAGCCGTTTCGGAGGTTCCTCCGGAGAGACCGACCACTAGCGTTTTTGGATGAACAGACCGCTTGCAAAAAAGAAGAAATACCGCCATGAAGCTCTCGGCAGTTATCCCCGTCTTTAACGAAGAAGAGTCGCTCGACGAACTGTATCGTCAATTAGTCGGCGTGATCGCGCCGGAGGACGAGATTATCTTTATCGACGACGGTTCTTCCGACGGAAGCTGGGGGAAGATCGAGGCGCTGGTCCGGCGGGACAAACGGGTACGCGCCATACGGTTTCGGCGCAACTTCGGAAAA
>CADBTE010000360.1 GCA_902797455.1 uncultured Planctomycetota bacterium
CTTCCTGGCGACCGACGCCCCCAGCCACGCCCGCCAGTCGGTGATGGTCCTGGAGCACGGCAAGCACGTCTGCCACGCGGTCCCCGCTTTCTACGGCGACCCGGAAGACGGACACCGGCTCGCTGAGGCGGTCAAAAACAACCCGGGGCTGAAGTATATGATGTTCGAGACGAGCGTCTATCACGACGACATCTACGCGATGGAGAAGCTCTACGCCGCCGGCGTCTTCGGCGAGATCGCCTACAGCGAGGGGGAATACTACCATCCCTCCAGTATCGGCGAACCGTACCTCGGTTCCTATAAGGGCTGGCGGAACAACGGCGCGCCGATGTGGTACCCGACCCACGGCAGCGCCTACTACGTCGCCATCACCCACGGGCGGTTCGTCGATGTGACCGCCCGCGGCGTGCGGCCGCAAAAAGGGGAAGAACCCTATACGGTTCAGAACCCGTACGACACCAGCGTCAACCCGTTTGTCGGGGAGTATTCGCTGTCGCGCACCAGTGACGGCGGTCTGTTCCGTATGGGCCGCGGCCACTCCCAGGGGGAATACGTCGAAGGGGGCCGGATCCGCGGTCAGTACGCCGGTTACGACTCGCACAACGGCCGGATCGACGGGTTCGTCGGCGACGCGGAAGGGAAGCGCCGTTTGGAAGAAGCCCTGGCCAATGGCCTGAATCTCAAGAAGCCGCCGCTTCCCCCCGGGGTCGACGCGGGCGGTCACGGCGGTTCGCACGGCTATTTGAGCGATAACTTCGTTCGGGCGATCCTCCTCGATCAGCCGACGAAGGTCGATATCCGCGACTCGCTTCACATGACGACGATGGGCTACTACGCTCACCTTTCGGCTCTGAAGGACGGCGAGACGATCGCCATCCCCGAATACTCCTTCTAGAAGAAAAAATTTTCCCCCTTCGCGCGCCGCCGGTTAAGCGCGCGGAGGGGGTTTTTTAACGGAAGGGGATTTTTTAACTAAGGACTAAAAATATATGAAACACCGCATCTTCCTCGCTTTCCTCCTCTCCCTTTTGGTTTTGCCGTCGGCTCTGCGTGCCCAAGGCGGCACGGCCCGGGGGGCGATTCTTCCCGGATCGCTCACCGTCGAGCGGCTGAGTAATCCGGTCGGCATCGCCTCGCCCCATCCGCGGCTGAGCTGGATCAATACCGCGGCCGACCCGAACGCCAAAGATCTGCGGCAGTCGGCGTATCGTATCCTAGTCGCTTCCTCGGCGCAGAACCTCGAGGAGGACAACGGCGATATGTGGGATTCCGGCTGGGTCGAGTCGGACGAAAACCTCGATATCCCCTATGCCGGCGCTCCCCTGGCGACCTCGCGGATCCTCTGGTGGAAGGTGGCGGTGCGCGACGGCGGCGGCCATGCCTCCGATTGGAGTGAGCCGGCCCGCTGGGTCTGCGCGCTGGTGGACGAACCTTGGAACGCCCCCTGGATCGCCCAGCCGGAGGAAATGCGCGGTTCGGTGGATATCTCGGGCGCCTCGTGGATCGGCACCGGGGAAGGGGACGAACTCTGTCTCAAGAAAGAATTTACCGTCGATTTGACCGCCGGCCAGCTCGAAAGCGGGGCGTTCTCGGCGATCCTTACCTACGCGGGGAATCGTCACTTCCTCGTCGGGGTGAACGGTATCTGGACCGCCTGCTCGTACGGAGGGATTCTCTATCCCGAACGGCTGCGCGCGGCCGATGTCACTAAGATGCTCGTCCCGGGGAAGAACACAATCGTCGTTAAGGTCTGGACCAACGACGGGGATCAGGGGGATAAGACCCCGGCGTTTTTAGCGCGTTTGTCGCTGCGCCGCGTCGTCCCGACCGATCCGGCCAACCCGCGGCGCGGGACGCTCGGCGAGGAGATCGCCTCGTGGGCGACCGATGCCGGCTGGAGCGTGCTGGATGTCGCCGGTGTTAAAGTCGGCGGTTTCCGCAGCCGCAATACCCCGTCGGCCGAGGTGACCTGCCCCGACGACGCGCCTGTCCGTGAGGCGAAGATTCTTTGGGCTCCCGACGACGTCCCCTGGGGACCGCTTAAGAGCGTCGCCGAGCTGCGCTCTCCCGCGTTCGAGCGTAAGTTTACCCTGCCCGAAGGCAAACAGCTGCGGCAGGCGATCCTGCATATCAGCGGCGTCGGTTTCTACGAAGCGTCGCTCGACGGCGCGCGGATCGGCGATAAGCAGCTCGACCCGTCGCTGACCCGCTATGACCGCCGGGTTCTTTACTCGACCTATGATCTGTCCGACGCCCTGGCCGGCGGCGGGGAACATACGCTCAGCGTGCTGGTCGGTCACGGCTGGTACGACATGCGGACCGTCTCGACCTGGAACTTCGACGCGGCCCCCTGGCGCGATTTTCCCCGCATGACGGCCCGTCTGGATCTGACCTATACCGACGCAACGGCCGAGACGATCACCACCGACGGCGACTGGCGCTGCGTCGCCTCGCCGATTCTCTACGACTGCATTCGTCAGGGCGAGGTCTACGACGCCAACTGCCGGGGCGAGGATCTCGGTCCGGCCGCGGTGGTTGACGGACCGGCCGGGGTGATGACCGCCGAGCAGACCGCGCCGACGATGATCGTCGAGGAGTTCCGCCCGAAGGCGATCACCCAGGTGGGCCAGAAGACCTGGGTCGTCGATCTGGGGAAGGATATCTCCGGCTGGTGCCGCTGTACCTTCCACGGTCTCGACAAGGGCCAGACGGTTCGGATGCGCTACTCCGAGCGGGCGCTGGAGGACGGCTCGATCGAGCGCTCGACGATCGACTATTTCGAGGTCGAGCTTTCACCGGCGTACGTCGCCGGCGAGATGGGGCAGTTCCAGTCCGATATCTACATCGCCTCGGGGGCCGGGGCCGAGACCTACCAGCCGCGCTTCAGCTACAACGGCTTCCAGTACGTCGAAATCTCGGGGCTCGACGAGGCGCCCTCGCTGGACGACATCACCGCCTGCGTCGTTTCCAACGCCTTCCCGAAAACCGGTTCTTTCGCCTGCTCCAACGAGATGATCAACGCCCTCCAGGCGGCGGCCGAACTGTCGTACCGAGGGAACTATGTCGCCGGTTTCCCGACCGACTGCCCCCATCGCGAGAAGAACGGCTGGATGGGCGACGCCCAGCTGGCCAGCGAACTGGCGATGTACAACTTCGATAATACCGCCTGCTACGAGAAATGGCTGGCCGATATTCGCGACGCCCAGAAGCCCAACGGGGACCTCCCCGGGATCGTTCCGACCGGCGGCTGGGGGTACCAGTGGGGGAACGGCCCGGCGTGGGACTCGGCGCTGGTCATCATCCCCTGGATGAACTACATCTATAAGGGGGATAAAAAGATCCTGGAGGATAACTACGACGCGATCCGCCGCTACGTTGACTATATGGGGTCAAGAGCCGACAGCCGTTTCCTCCTGGTTCACGGCCTTTGCGACTGGATCCCGATCAAAACCGAGACGACCGCCGAGGTGACCTCCACCGGCTATTGGATCAACGACGTCAAGACCGCGGCGCGCATTGCCGAGATTCTCGGCCGTCCGGAGGACGCCGCCCGGTTCAACGAGCTGGAGGGAAAGATCCGCGAGGCGTTCAAGGCGGCCCTGGTCAAGGACGACGGTACGGTTCAGGTCGGCTCTCAGACGGCGCAGTCGTGCGCCCTGTATCAGGGCCTGCTCGTTGGCGAGGACGCGGATAAGGCGTTCGACCGCCTGGTCGAGCGGATCGCTTCCGACGGCGCTTTGGATATCGGCATCCTGGGGTCGAAATACCTCTTCCGAACCTTGAGCGAACGCTCCCGCGGCGATCTGGCGCTGGGGCTGATCCTGCAGGAGGGGCCGAAGTCGTTTACCGACTGGATCGTGCGCGGGGGAGGAACGCTCTGGGAGGACTGGGGCGACGGGGAGTCGCGCAACCATATTATGTTCGGCGATTTCTCGGCCTGGTTCTATCAGTACCTCGGCGGCATTCGTCTGCTGGGCGGCCAGGCGCTGGAGACAGCGCGGATTTGTCCCGAGGAGGGGTCACTGGCGTTCCGCAAGTTCGTGATCGAGCCGCGCTGCACTCCCGAGGAACTTACCGCCGCCGGCCGGGAGCCGATCCGCTGGGCCGACGCGTCGGTCGAGACGGTTCGGGGAACGGTCCGCTCCTCGTGGCAGTGGAACGAGGACTTCACCGAGCTGACGCTCGATGTGGAAGTTCCGGTCGGCTGTGAGGCGCGCATTCGCCTTCCCAACGCCGACGGCGTCTATCAGACGGTCGCCGAGGTGGGGAGCGGAAGCTATACCTACACGGTCCAGCGGCC
>CADBTE010000361.1 GCA_902797455.1 uncultured Planctomycetota bacterium
GCCGGCTGCGAGAGCTGGCTCATCGCCATTTCCAGTGTTTCGGAGACGTTGTTTCTCTGGACGACCACCTCGACGCAGTCGGACAGTGAAACACCGATCATCGAGCGGGTGAAGTCCAGGCACGAATGGATCGGCAGGTTATTCGATTGGACCAGGACGTCCCCCGCCTGAACCCCGGCTTTGGCGGCCGGGGAATTCGGCTCCACCGACGCGACCACGACGGTGCCTTTGACCGAGTCGCTCTCCTCGAGTGTCAGACCGTGGTGAGTCATCTTGGCGACCGAGATGCGCATCATCTTGTCGATGACGCTGGCGACCATATCGACCGGAATGGCGAACGCGATATTCTGCGCGTCGTCACGCACCGCGGCGTTGATCCCGATCATCTCCCCGTCGAGATTGATGAGCGGTCCCCCGGAGTTGCCGGGATTGATAGCCGCGTCAGTCTGAATCACACTATCGTACGAGGCGGTCTCCAGCGAAGTGAGCGGACGGTTCAGGCCGCTGACGATCCCGCGGGCCGCGGCGCCGGAGTAGCCGAAGGGGTTCCCAATGGCCATGACGTCCTCGCAGACATAGACTTCGTCGATTCTGCCGAAACGGATCGGAACCATCGGGGAGATCGGTTCCACTTTCAGAAGAGCCAGGTCGGTTTTGGGGTCGTAACTGACAAACTCCACCTCGTGGTAGAGCTTCTCGTCAAAGGTGGTGACCTGTATTTTCTGCAGTCCCTTGACGACGTGGTAGTTCGTGACGATATAGCCCCGCTCGTCGACAATGACTCCCGAGCCCATCCCGGTGACACTCTCGTGCTTATCTTTTTCCGGGACTTTTCCCTTCAGCGGCGACTTTTGCAGCTCGGCCGCGTCCAGGTGCTTCTCTCCCCGAATGCTGACCACCGACTGGACCGCGATATCGTAGGCCAGCGCGTAGGCGTTCTTCTTCGAGGCGATCGATTCTCCCCTCAGGCATGCTGCCGACAAAAGGAGCGTCACTATCGAGAACATCACTGTCCATAACGTCCGGCTTCTCCGCCAAAGCGGACAGACACGTCGGGACAAAATGGTTCGTTTCATAGGTACACGGTATTCACGGCGACTTCACAGCTCCCCGGCTTTTAATCTTCCCTCCCTTTGGGGAAAGGGAAGAAAAAAAGCGGGAACCACAAACTACGCGGAATTCCTGGAATAATCCAAAAATCCTGTATATGTTTCGGCCATCGGGCCTGTTCTTCTTAAGGAGACTTTTTCAAAAAGGAGGGTTTTTCCGAATGAAACGATTGTTCCGGCTGCGGGATAAAAAGAGGCCGCCGACGGAAAAAACGCTCCGTCGGCGGAAAGATAGGAAGAATGGGGTGTTATTTGCCTCGTTGATCGAGGATCCGCTTCGCCTTCCCTTCGCTGCGGGGGATGGTATTCGGCTGGACCAACGTCACCTTAACCCGAATCCCGATGGTGTGCTGGATCTTATCGGAGATCTGACGGCGGACCATATCCATCTCGCGGACGGTATCGCCGTAGCGGCTCGGGTCGAGTTCCACGAGTACCTCGAGGTTGTCGAGCCCCCCGACCTCGCGGGTCAGGACAATCTGATAGTGGGGAACCGTTCCCTCGACCGAAAGCAAAGACGCCTCGATCTGGCCCGGGAAGACATTGACCCCGCGGATGATCATCATGTCGTCGCTGCGGTGAGAGATTCGCTCGATCCGGCGGATCGTCCGTCCGCACGCGCACGGTTCGGTCACTATCCGGGTGATATCGCGGGTCCGGTAGCGGATCAGCGGCATCGCGCGCTTCGACAAGGTGGTTAAGACCAACTCGCCGTACTGACCGTCTTCAACCGGCTGGAGGGTTTCCTGGTCGAGGATTTCGGGGTAGAAGTGGTCCTCAAGAATATGGGGACCCGCTTGGGCGAAACATTCCGCCCCAACGCCGGGACCGGTGATTTCGGTCAAACCGTAGATATCGTACGCCTTGATTCCCGCTTCGGCCTCGATCGCCCGGCGCATCTGCTCGGTCCACGGCTCGGCGCCGAAAACACCGATCCTCAGTTTGGACTGGCGCAGATCGACCCCCATCTCTTTGGCCTTCCCGAGGAGGTGAACAAAGTAGCTCGGGGTACAGGAGATCACCGAGACGTTGAAATCGCGCATCAGGGTGATTTGCCGTTCGGTGTTCCCTCCCGACATCGGAACGACAGAGACTCCCAGGCGCTCGCCGCCGAAGTGCAGCCCCAGTCCCCCGGTAAACAGACCGTAACCGAACGAGTTTTGAAGCGTGTCGCTGGAGGTGACCCCGAACGAGGCCAGGGAGCGGGCAATCGCCTCGCACCAGACGTCAATATCTTCCTTGGTGTACGAGACGACGATCGGCTTGCCGGTGGTTCCGCTGCTGGCGTGGAACCGGACGATTTCACTTTTGTCAACGGCGCACATACCAAACGGGTAGGTATCGCGCAGATCGGTCTTGACCAGCAGCGGCAAAAGGCGGACGTCGTCCAGCGAGCGGATATCCTCCGGCTTAATACCGACGCTGTCGAGCTTTTCACGGTACCAAGGGACGTTGTTGTAGGTGTGAAACAACGTGGCGCGAAACCTCTGCCACTGCAAATCACGAAGAACTTCTTTGGGGAGAAAGTCAGGACTGCTGATCGGATTGAATGGAGACAATGTCACACCCCACTAATGTTGGTTTGATGGTTGCTTATCGATGGCCAAACCCCCGGGAAAACTTCTCGCTCTTGTCACTGAAGGGGATCCAATCCCCCAAGGGGAATTGTAACACACTCGGCGGGAATTGTAATAAGGGGATTTTTACCGGAGGGGCGTCGCCCCGCGGGGGGAAGGGGACATACAGAAGAAAACGGCGGAGAAGATCTCCGCCGTTTTTGTGGTGTCATACGAAGCCCCTCCCCTGAAGAGAAGGGGGTTCGAAAGTGATCTTGAGATCAGGCCATGTCCTTGAGGGCCTTCAGCGCCTTGATCTTGATCTTGTTGTGGGCCGGCTTAGCGGCGATGTCACGGAATTCACCCGGCTTGAACGGGTTGGGAACGTGCTTGCGGGCCGGCTGAGCGGGAACCTTTTTCTTTTCGATCTTGATCAGACCCGGGAGGGAGAAGCTTCCGGCGCCCTTGTTGGAGAGGCTTTCGCCGATCAGCTCGGAAAGAGCCGTCAGGACACTGGCGACATCCTTTTTGGTCAAGTTGGTCTTTTCGACGATGCCAGCGATGATCTGGGTCTTCGTCAAGGGCTTCTTTTCGACTTTCTTAGCCATCATTTTACCTCATGCGTTTGTTGACAGGTGGCGATACGCAGCCACACTATTGGAACGAATCACCGAGAATACCAAGGATTGCCGGTGAACAAAATCGAAAGGAGGAGGCCAGTTCCTCTTCCCTTGAGTAACTTAGGCTCAATTATGCCCCATAAAAACAGCGTTTGTCAATGAATGTTTATCGAAAAAAGCCCGAAAACCGGTGATTTTTTAAAAAAAAGCGAAATTTCTTGGGGAAAACCGGTCAAAACACCGCTGAAAACACCTGTTATCGCGCTTTTTTTTGGGGGGGTACCCCCAACAGAGGAGAAAAGTGCCGGTTCGAAAACAGCGCGAATCAGTACGGGGAACTCTCGCCGGAGCGCGCGACCCGCAGCTGTTCGATTCGACTGGCCAGTTCGAGTATGGCCGGATCGTTGGGGAAAGCCCCTTCGGCGCGGCGCGCTACCTCTTGGGCCGATGACATATCGTTGCGTTCCAGATGAATTTCGGCCAGAAGCCGGTAAAGCGACGAGCGGTCGGGATGCTCCGCCAGAACCCGCTCGTAGCATCGGATCGACTCGTCGTACCGCTTCAGACGCCGGCACGCCTCGGCTTTGCCGCAAAGCACTTCTTCTGGCTGGTTGTTCCCGGGATAGGTTCGCCCAAGCTGCTGCCAGGTGGCCAGTGAACTTTCGCATCGTCCCGCCTGAGTTTCCAGTTCCGCCAGTGAGCGAAGCAGCTCGCGATTGTCGGGGTCGAAGTGCAGCGCGTGATGATAGTCGCCGATCGCCTCCTCATTTTTCCCCAGCTGGCGGTAGACCTCGGCCCTCAGAGCCCAGCCGCTGGAGCTTTGGGGGGAGGATTGAACCACCCGCTCGGCGTAGTTCAGCGCGGAGACCGGCTGTTTTTCCTCAAGAAGTTTTTCCGCCAGAGATTGGTTGATCGCCAGCGAGTCGTCCAAGGGGCCATCGGTCTTGGACAGTTCGGCCAGAAGCTGAACCGCGTCCCTTTTTTGGCCGCGCGCCCAGAGCGTTTCGGCGTAGTACCGCCGCGAGGTCAGGTCGGCTTTGTCCCGCTCGGCCGCCTCGATGAACTTCTTTTCCGCCGTATCGTATTCCTGGCGCTCAAACGCCGCGATCCCCTGGCGATTCAGCTCAAGCTTTTCCGAGACATCCCGTTTGGCCGCGAACGGCATCAGCCGACAGCCCGTCAGAATAATGACGGCGCAGCACCCCCAGGCGGCCCCATGGAGGGCCGCGGCGGCCAATCGCGATTTTCCTTTCGTGCCGGTCATCGGTTCGGAACTGTTGTGCTGCAGTGCCCTCGTTTCTTTCCGGGCTGTGAATTACAGAGCTTCCCCACCTGTGCGAGGGCGAGCATACCGTTTTCCGGGCACCGCCGCCAGAGAGATTTTTCCGTCTGCGGCTTTTAATCCGCATCAGCGCTCGGGCGGGGAACCCGGGGTTTTCCCCGTGTGACTCACGGCATGTTTGTCCATTCTGACGGTCCGTCGGTTTCTGACGAACGATTGCGTTGTGACGGTGGATCGATTTATGATGGTCGATTTACTTAAATGAACGTTTTGCTCCGGGTTTTTCAGAAAGCTTGATTATTCTGTACTCGATAAATTGACAACGGGGGAGTATTATCCTAAAATAGGTATGTTAGTCTTGCCAATTTTCCTAAGTTTGCCTATCTTAAAAAGACGCCCCGCGTCTTTGGCGGTGGGCCCGGCGGTTTTTTGCCGTGCTTTTGGGGAAGAACCAAAGGGCGCGGAAGGGAAAATCGCCGGATACACAAGGAGCGAATGAAACAATGAAATCACAGGGACTCCTCATCACCCTGATCGTGTTCATCATCATCACGCTCGGGCTGTGCGTGTCCAATTATTTCACCGCCAAGAAACTCCAAGAGGTTGGCGCGGTGGCGGCGCAGGCCTCGGAACAGGCCAAAAGCGCCGAGGCGGAGGCCCGCAAGGCGACATCCCAGCTGGACAAGGCCAAAGAGCTGGTCGGCTATCCCGCCGCCAGTGCCGATGATTTCCTCAAGTCGATGGAAGACGAGCTCAAAGCGCTGGCCGGGGAAGACGCCGAGGTGACGCCCAGTTACCACGATACCCTCAGCGGTTTGGCCAACACGGTGGCGCAGCTCAGTGAGAATCTCAAGCAGACGCAAATCCAGCGCGATGAGTTTCAGGCCAGGGCCGAGGAGCAAGAGGCCGCCACGACCGAGCAGAAAAAAATCTTTGACACGACCGTCGCCCGGCAGGGGAGTGAATATAAGAAGAGCGCCGAGGACGCTCAGAAGCGTTACGGCGAGATGGAAAAAACCAACCACGAGCTGGTTGCCAAAGTCGATAAGATCGACCAAGAGGCCAAACGCCAGAACGAGGAGTTCCGAACTCAGGCGGCCGACGCCGCCGAGACCGCCGCGGCGGTGGCGCAGATCAACACCAATCTGCGTGACAAGCTCGACCAAATGCATCAGGCCGAGTTCGAGGTTCCCGACGGCCATATCGTCTATGTCGACCAGATGAACCAGCGTGTCCGTATCGATCTGGGCAAAGCCGATGGGCTCCGTCTTTTGACCAACTTCAGTGTCTTCGCCTTCGACGCGGTCCAGCACGGAATCCTCGTCCCGAAGGGGTCGATCGAGGTGGTCCGCATCCTCGGCGACCACGAGGCCGAGGCGCTGATCCGGTCTGACGAGATGCTCAATCCGCTCCTTCCGCAGGATGTCATCTATACCCCGCTGTGGAAGGCCGGCGAGACGGTTCAGTTCGCGCTGGATTACTTCCTCGATATTGACGGCAACGGGACCAACGATGTCGACATCGTCAAGAAGATTATCACCTCCAGCGGTTCGGAAGTGGCCGCCTACATCGATGAGGATGGTGAGATCCAGGGTACGATTACTCCCAATATTTCCTACTTCATCTTCGGCAACGAGCAGCTCGATCTTCTCTTGAAAGATGACTTCACCAAAGAGAAAGAGCAAAAGAAGAGAATCTCCGAGGCCCACAACTCGATGTTCGAGCAGGTTCGCCGCAACAGCATTCGCGAGATGCGTCTGGGCGAGTTCCTCCGTCAGGTGAGCTACCGCCCGACCGCCGAGGTTTCGAAGTTCCAGGAACAGGGGGGAATGGTCGACGAGGTCTCCAATCCCGGTTCGCCTCTGGTCTCGAAGGGGAACATCGCTCCGATTTATTCCCCGAATACCCTCCCCGAGCCGCTCAAGTCCCGCGGCCTGACGGCGCCGCTGTACGACAAGAAGAGCTCGACCCGCCCGCACACTTCCGCCGGTCACGTCAGCGACATCTACTTCCAGCCGAAGAACCCGACCAGATAAGGTTCGGCACCAGCGGCCCCGGATCGTTTCCGCGTTTCGTCGGATCCACTCAGCCCGCCCCACTGTTGCAGATGGGCGGGCTTTTTTTGTCGGTTCGTTTTCTCTTCGGACTTGTTGCGCGCCCCTCTTTTAAGGGGTACAATAGCTAAAGGGGCTGTTTTATCAACGATCGAACGTTCAACATCATAAGCGAAACATCGCGTTTTTTACAAAGGGATAGCCATGCAAGCAAGTCCTCTGGCAAAATCAGCGGTTAACGAGTTTATCTCCCGATACGGAACCTTTCCCACCGCGATGGCGGCGGCTCCCGGCCGTGTCAATCTCATCGGTGAACATACCGACTACAACGGCGGATTCGTCTTTCCCCTGGCTATCGAGCGGTACACCGTGATCGCCGCCGGACCTAAAGAAGAAGATCCCCAGTCTCCCCCCACGGCGACGTTCTGGACCGACTCTTTCGACGAGGAGGCGACGATTCCTCTCGACCGGCCCCTTCCTCCCGAAGATAAAGTGTCCTGGGTGAGCTATGTCGCGGGGACTATTGCCGGCTGCCTCGAAAAGGGGATGAAGGTTTCCTCCTTCAACGCGGTGATTCGTTCCGACGTTCCGCTGGGAGGAGGCCTTTCCAGCAGCGCGTCGCTGGAGGTTGCCGTGGCGACGCTTATGGA
>CADBTE010000362.1 GCA_902797455.1 uncultured Planctomycetota bacterium
CGCCGCCGAGATTCTCTCGGTCGAATTCGCTGAGGATGACAAGACCGGCGGCCAGGATATCACCCGCCAGACCGTCCGCTGGAGCGACGGTACGACCGTTCGCGCTAACCGCGGCGCGGACGATTGGCTTCTGCCGGACGGGCCGGTCCTTCCCCGCTATGGAGTGAAGTGTGTCCATCCCAGCGGGATGGAACTGTTCATCGGCCGCAACCCCGCCAACCCCGCCGAGGTGATCGAGTATTCCCGCCGAAGCGACGGTTCCTTCTACCTCAACGGCCGCGGGTATCCCTCGCAGAGAATTTACGCGGTTACCCCGCGTCTGGCCTCCGGCGAGGTTCTTCCCGACGGAAAGATTGCTATCGCTTTGGATTGGGACGCCGAGGAGCCGCTCCCGGAGGACCTTCGAACCTTTGTTCACGTCTTTGAGCCGCTTCGCGGCTACGGACACAAACCGAAGGGATGGTTCTGCGGTGGATCCGCCCCGGTCGTTGCGACGACACAATGGGGGACCGAAGGGAACAAGACGATTCGAACCGACCAGACCACCATTGTCATTCCCGACGACATCCCCTCGGGGCACTACGAGATATTAGTCGGTCTTTTCAATGAAAACTCCCACTATCGGTATCCCTTGATCGGCAACAGCGATAACCAAGGCCGTTACGCCGTGGCGTCGCTCGATATCGTTCGAAAGAAGAATGGTCAATGCGATCTGACGATCACGCCGCTGACGCTGCGTGAAGATCGTGATCTCTTCCTTCGTCATATCGGAAATAAGACCCCCGCGTCGGTCGGACCGGTTTCGACCCTCGGCGCGCTGTACGTGACAACCGGACAAGATGCCTGGCGTCTTCTTCCCATTCCGGCGGCGGAGAGCTTTGAGGTGACGATCGACGAACAAAAGCTCGGTCGCCCGATCGACAGCGTTTCCTTCGAAAACGGCGGCGAAAACATTTATGTTCCCTTGCGTCGTGACGGCGAACGCGTCACTTTCACCGTGGAAGCCAAAGACGCGATTTGGTATACTGTGACACTGAAATGAATCTCCCAGCCGAATCGCGGCTCGGGATCAATAGTCATCTTTAGAGGTTAAAAAACAATGTCCAAACAATCTTTCCTTTCCTTCAGCACGCTTGTCATGGGACTGGTCCTTACGCTGCTTTCCGCGTGGTCCGTTCCTCTGCGCGGCCAGTCCGATCGGCCGCTTTCGTTTAGGAACTCCTCCCAAACGGTGGGTGACTTTAGTTTGTCGGCCGAGCCGATGGATTGGATAAGGGACAGTGATCCACATCAGATCACCTACACCTTCGAGAACAAAAGTGACGCGGCCGTGGATATCACGGCGGCCTTCTCGTCGACCGATACCGTTTGCCCGCTGGATGACTCGGGGCAGCAGGCCGATACAGTTTCATGCCAGCGGTCGGTCGCCGCGGGAGAAAGTGTTTCTCTGCCCTTCCAATTCACGGCGCTGCCGGACAGTTACAACGCACACTATCCCCTGCGCTTGGTGGTTACCGCCAAACAGGGGGAAAAAAGCATGCGGCTGGAGGCAATTCGGGTGATCGAGGTTCGCTTCGAGAAAAAACTATCCTCTGAAGGTGATCCGGCTCGGACGGTTTTTCAAAAGGGGTTGTCGCTCCTTGAGCGGCCTCACCGTGTGTGGGTGAATCTCCCCGAGGAGGAACTTCGCTGCTTGGGAGTTGATTTTTCCGGGGCCGACGAGGTGACCCGGGCGGTGTGCCAATTGGAGGGGGATCATTTCACACTGCACCCTCCCTTTGTTCCCAAGGGGGGCTCGCTCTGGCTGGAGTATCCTCTTCAGATGCCCGACTCCGACTCGATCTCCTTGCGTTACGGCTGCAAGATCCGTCAGAACGCCCCGAATGAGCCGGTCAGTGACGGGGTCACCTTCCGTGTTTGGGGAACGGAGGGGGATTTCGAAGTCAAAACGCTTTTGGATGAGATCCATACCGACGCGAAGACGTGGCAAAACCGCGCGGTCGACCTTTCCGCTTTTGCCTCTAAGGTGATGACACTGTGGATCGAGATCAGTCCCGGGCCGAAGAATAACCCAACCTGTGACGGCTGCGGTCTTCAGGGACTGACGCTCTCGGCGCTGGCCCCTCCGGCCAAAGAACCAGTGATCGATCCGGTCGATTTTGCCTTGGCCGACGGCTTTACCGCGCGTGTGGCATCGGGAGAACACGGGCTGTTCGACGGTACCATCACCCTAACGGCCCCCGACGGCCGCCGGGTCACCTACCGAGGCATTTCGATCAATCTCGAGGGTGTCTCTCCGTCGGCCGAGGACGCGCTCATCGAGTCGGGGTCCCAATGCCGTTACGATGCCGACGCCAAGCGTTTGAACTGTCAGGCAACCTTGGTCATTAATGACCGGCCCGAAACGATCACGCTGTCGGTCTATGAACTCAACGGGCTATTGATCGTCGAGGTTCCCGAGGGAAACCCCGCGAAGATCGGGCCTCTTTCTCTCGGCCCGGGATCGGAATCGATCGAGCGCTTCTACTACGGTCACGGGATGGTCTGCCAGCGTCCGACCGCTCCCCTGCGCATCGACGGGGAAGGACACCGTCTCTCGACCAGTCACGTCGGGGCCGATTACGCCAATGGACTGTCGGTTTTAATGGCCTGCGAGACACCGCCCGATTTCCTGGCGGTCGACCCGCAGGCGAATATCTTCTCGCTCGAGGTCTCGGGGGTTACCCGCTTGGCTCTGCGTCCCTCGCAGCGCGGTGCGTTCGACGCGGCGATTCGTTTCCGTGATCAGTCCCCCTGGCACGCGGCGCCGGGGAAGGGAGTGGAGCGCAAGGCCGGCCGCCTGGTCTTTGACAACTGGAGTTCCGATACGGCCACGGCCATCAGCCGCATGGGGAAGGCCTTCGACTACGGGGTCACTGACTCGCTTTACATCCATCACAACTGGCAAAAATGGGGCTATGACGTTCGGCTCCCCGATATTTGGGGGGACAGTGAAGAGAATGCCGTACAGGGGTCGCTCGAGGAACTCCGCGCGCTGGCCGATCTGTGCCGCTCGCGCGACGTCCCCTTCGCGCTTCATGACAACTATATCGACTTCTACCCCGACGCGGATGGTTTTACTTACGATGATATTGTGTTTCATCAAAACGGAACCCCCTATAAAGCGTGGATCAACTATGGGGCGGAGGCGCAGAGCTATCGTTTCCGGCCCGATAAGATATTACCCTTCGTCGAGCGGAATTTCGCTCTCGGCAAAAAATATCTTCCTCAGGCCGACGCCAGTTTCGTCGATGTCTTCTCGTCGATCCATATGTTCCCCTTCTACGATCGCCAGGGGAATTTCCATCCCCTGGCCGAGACGCGCGACGGCTGGAAAAAGGCCTTCGACATAATCGACCGGACTCTCACTCAGACAGTTGACGGACAAGAGCGGTCGGGAATCTCCATCAGCGAAGCGGGGAACGACTTTTTGATCGGTTCTCTCGACGGGGCCGACGCCGAGTGGATCCCGATCTCCTCGGTTCCCTCCCCCGGCTGCTACCTGGTTCCGTGCGAAAAGTGGGAGCGTACCCCCTGGTTTGCCGCGGTCAATCATACGAACTATTCCCGCCACGGGGTTGGGTACGAGGATCGCTATATTGCCAGGAGCAATGTCTTGCTCCACGGCGCCCAAAGTGATGATTACCTCTCGATGGAGATCCTCGGCGGCGTTGACTTGATGGTCGACTGGAACTGCCTGTTTCCCGCCTCGGTCCGGATGTATTACCTGGCGCAGCATATTGTCCGCTCGCGTGCCGCCGCCGAGATTCTCTCGGTCGAATTCGCTGAGGATGACAAGACCGGCGGCCAG
>CADBTE010000363.1 GCA_902797455.1 uncultured Planctomycetota bacterium
GCCGGTTTCTTCGGCGGCGTAAAACCGGGCGCAGTAACGCAGTGAATCGGTGTCGCGCGCGGCGGAGTAGGGGAAGATCACTTGTATGTTGTCGGGGACGGGGAAGGTCCCCAAGACGGCGTAATGGTCACGCGGGTTCGAGGAGATGAGCGTTCCCTTGCCGACCTCCCCCTTTTGGACCGTCGCCTGGTCGAGCGCGCCGGCGCGCACGCCCGTTCCGTACTCGGCCTGAGCCGCCAGGTGAATGAGCTCCTCGCCGGTGAGCGACAGGTCGTACAGAGCGTTGAGCGCGTTTTTGACGGCGATCGTCAGCGCGCTGGAGCAGGAGAATCCCCCCTGGGGCATCAGACCGGTACTGGTGAGAATCAGTCCGGTGAAATTCCCGCGGCCGATCCGCTTGGCGATGCGTTCCCCGGCCAGCCCCTGGTGCCACGTCCGCAGCGAGGCGATGGCGTTGGAGACCAGCGAGAAGGGGCGGCGCATATTGGTGGATGCCCACAGAGATTCCGGCGGAAGAGGAAGATTGGCGGCCCGGCGCGCCGCGAGTTCCTCGTCGCTGAAGTACCCCAGTGACAAAAGGACCCGACGGCTCATGTTGGTCCCGAACTCCTCGTATCGGTACCAGTCGGAGATCTCCTCCCCGGGGAACATCTCATCGCGGTCGGCCTCGATGAAATCGACCGATTCACGGAAGCGTTCCGCCAGGGGGTAAAGATGCAGCCGCCCGTCGCTGGCCTCTTGGGTCAGCAGGGTGATCTGCTCGGTCCCCGATTCCTCGGCCGCTCCGATCGGAACCTGCCAGGCCGGGCCGTAGAAACGCCCCATATCCGGGTGCATGAAGGCGATCCGGAATCGTCCGCCGGAAACCCCGATCGCCACGGGGCGGTTTTCGTCGAATGCCCAGTTGTTTTGGGCGATGGCGTCCAAAAGCTCTTGAAGCTGACGGCGGATTGAGGCGGTCTGCCCGGCGGGACGGCCGGCGCGAAGCATCTCGGCGGCGCTCATGAGCTGGCGCCAGGCGTGATGACGGTTCTCCAGCGCCTTCTCGAGCCGGGGAATATCCTCCGGGCGGGTGACGTCGGCGCATAGAATCTCGAATGTCGGGTCGCCGTGGCGCAGCGTGACCGAACGGATGATTCCCCCCCGCTGGGCGAGGTGTTCGATAATATCGGTTAAGTAGTACTGATTTTGAGCGTTGTCGTTCGTGAGGTCTTTGAGCAGGTCGAACAACGTTCGGGCGCGCAGAACGTACAGAGGACAGTTCCCCTCGGAAATACTCAGCAGCGCGTTTTGCACCAGAGGCGTGTCCCCGGGAACTTCGGTCAGAGCGCGGATATCCCGTTCCTCCACAATCCGAATAATCTTCTTACCGTCGTCACGCACGATTCGGCCCTTGCCCGGCAGGCGGGCGGCGTCGTACAGGGCGGTCAGAAGCGTCAGGTCGGCCTCGCGGCCGTCGGCCGGCGTCTCGCACGGTTCCTCGCCCCGGTGGACTGCCAGGATACGGCGGAAGATCTCCTCCGGAACGACCCGGTCCCCCATCGTGACCACGACGATGGGGTTTTCCTGCAGAAGCTCCGCCAGCGAAAAGGCCTCGAAAACCGCCCAAGCCGTTCCGCCGGTGGGGTTCTCGGAAATGATATAGTGGTTATCGCCGCCCAGAGCCGCCGCGACCTCTTCGTGCCGATAGCCGATCACCACCGCCGCTTGGCCGCTTTGGGCGGCGCTGTGGAAAGCGTCGATCGAATGCCGCGCCAAGGGACGTCCCAGGACAGAGGCGATACATTTAGGATCGGTTCCGAATCGGGTTCCCTTACCGGCGGCAAGCATAAGAAGGACGGGGCACTGAGAATCGAGCTTCGAATCAAGCCCGACAGCCGGGCGTGTCTTGTCGCTGGAAAGGCGAACGGTTTGGGAAAGCGGTTTGCTCATGGCCGGGGATGTCTGTGATGGGTGATCGGTCTAGTACAAAAAGAGCATCTCCCGATATTTGGGGAGGGGCCACGAAGCATCGTCGATAAGCTGTTCCAGCGAGTCGACGACCGTGCGCAGCGGCGCCATTGCCTGGCGTATACCTTCGGGCTGACCGGGGATGGCCTCTTCGAGAGCGTCACAGGCCTGGTTGAGCGTGTCGATCTTTTGGCCGACCGCCTCGGCGGTTTGGCGCAGCGACCGGGCGGGCAGCTTCGCCTTTTCGGCCTGAAGCACCGTATCGATCAGGCGCTGATAATACGCCACGGCGGCCGGGAGGATAATGGTCCTGGCCATCTCCAGCGCCACGCGCCCTTCGATCCGGATCTTGCGGCGGTACTCGGCCAGGAAGACCTCGAGGCGTGAGTCGAGCTCTTCGCCGTTGAAGACTTTGTACTTCTTGAACAGAGCCACTGTTTTCGGTTTTCCCATCGCGGCGAGCGACTCGCGAACCGGGACACGGTTCGGGAGCTTCCGCTTTTGGGCCTCGGCGATCCACTCGTCGCTGTAGTTGTTCCCGTTAAAGATGATCCGTTTGTGCTTGCGGATCAGCTCCCCGAGCAGCGCGGTGAGATCTTCGTTGAAACTCTCTTTGGGGAACCGCTCGATCTTGTCGCTTAAGGCGTCGAACGAGTCGGCGACGATCGTGTTGAGCACCGTGTTGCAGCCGGCGCACGACTGGCTCGCCCCGACGGCACGGAACTCGAACTTATTCCCTGTGAAAGCGAACGGACTGGTGCGGTTTCGGTCGGTGGCGTCGCGCGAGAACTTCGGGAGTGAGTCGACCCCGATGCGGAGCGTCTCACCGTGGCGCGAACGGGTGGCCCCCCCATGTTCGAGCTGGTGGATAATATCGGTGAGCTGTTCACCGAGGAAGACCGAGATGATCTCCGGAGGGGCTTCCCCCGCGCCGAGGCGAAGTTCATTGCCGGCCCCGGCGGTGGTGCTGCGCAGCAGGTCGCTGTAAAGATCGACCGCCCGGAGAATCGCCGTTAAGACGGTGAGGAAGATCGCGTTTTCGTGCGGGTTGTCGCCCGGGTCGAGCAGATTTCGGCTTCCGTAACTGACCGACCAGTTGTTATGCTTCCCCGAACCGTTGACGCCGCTGAACGGCTTTTCGTGAAGAAGACAGACCAGACCGTGCCGCTCGGCCGTCTGGCGGAGAATCTCCATCGTCAGCATATTGTGATCGACCGAGAGATTCTGTTCCTCGAAGATCGACGCCAGCTCAAACTGAGCCGGAGCCGCCTCGTTGTGGCGGGTCTTGGCGGGGATGCCGAGACGCCATAATTCGTTTTCCACCTCGGCCATGAAGGCGAGTATCCGCGGGTGGATCGAACCGAAGTAGTGGTCCTCCAGCTGCTGGTGCTTCGCCGGAGCCGATCCAAAGAGGGTTCGTCCCGTCTGGACTAAGTCGGGGCGCTGGAGATAAAAATTGCGGTCGATCAGGAAATATTCCTGCTCGGCGCCGAGGGTAATGAAAACCCGCTCGTCCTTCAGGCCGAAAGAGGCCATCAGACGCTTGACGGCGGTGGTCAGAATTTGGATCGAGCGCAGCAGCGGGGTCTTCTTATCGAGGACCTCTCCGGTGTAGGAACAAAAGATCGTCGGGATACAGAGAGTGGAGCCGCTGTTATGCCGTTTGATGAACGCCGGGCTGGTCGGATCCCAGGCGGTGTAGCCGCGCGCCTCGAAGGTGCAGCGCAGTCCCCCGGAGGGGAGACTCGACGCGTCGGGTTCCCCCATGATCAGGTTTTTGCCCGACAGTTCCATCAGTGCCTTCCCCGCAGCGGGGGTTTCGAGGAAAGCGTCATGCTTCTCGGCCGTCCCGCCGGTTAAGGGCTGAAACCAATGGGTGTAATGCGTCGCGCCGCGAGAAAGAGCCCAGTCTTTCATCGCCTTGGCCACTTCCGAGGCGATGGAAGAGTCGAGCGGCCGTTCGCCGCGCATGGTGGCCAGGAGTTTTTCGGCGGTCTTGGCGGGGAGACAGCGTCGGATGACTTCTTCGCTGAAGACATTTTCTCCATACTGCTGTGGCATTTCGGGAGCCGGCGCCGGAGGGATTTCCCTTCGGTCTTTGGCAATCGACTCGATAGCGTGTGTACGGCCGTTCATAACGGTAATATCCTCAAAAACTCGTTATTTTGTTATCGCGCGAAGGTTCCGTTCCCCCGCGC
>CADBTE010000364.1 GCA_902797455.1 uncultured Planctomycetota bacterium
CGACGTGCCGGCGATCACCAATCGAACGGTCGGTCTGGGCAGGTCGGGAATCTGCCACGCGGCCGTGCTGGGGCGAAAGGCGTGGTTCCTGCGCCATCCGTACGATGAGAGTTTTTCGGTCGCGCAGGATACCGAACTGTGGTGCCGGGCGGCGATGGACGATGATCTGAACATTGCCCTGATCAACGAACCGCTCTACGCCGCCTGCGAGGAATCGAGCTGCACGTCGTTTCGAAAGTTCCGACGGGCCACCGTTTGTTCCTACCGGATCTTTCACCGATACCGCGGCAAACTGATCGGCTCGATGGCCGAACATTATAAGCTTCTGTTCATGAACTGCCTCGGCTGGGGAGCGAAGCTGACGATGCACCTGCTGAGGATTCAAAAGCTCCGGATGAAGATTCGAAACAGCGGCAGGAAAAGCATCGTCTCTGACGAACTGCGCCGACAGTTCGAAACGATGGTCGCCGCCGTCCGGGCCGTTCACGTCCCGGGGCTGCCGGATAACGCGGCGGATCGGTGAGTTTCCGCTATTCCCCTTTTTCGGCGCGGACCTGCGCGGTCATTAGGTCGAGCAGCTCCTTAACCGAATTAAGAACACCGTCGTTCTCGTGCCAGTTCAGGTCGTAGTCCCAGTAGCCGCCGGCCGCGTCGGTTAGGTGGGCGACGTAGCCGCAGCACATCTCAACGATTTTTCCCTCACCGGTTCGATTGTCGATCACGTAATCGAAACCAACTTTGGGGATGTTCATCTTCTCGGCGGTGTCGCGAGCCGAAATCAGGACGTTCATCGGAACCTTTTCTCGGGTATACTCGAGGTACCCGCTTCCGGACGCTCGGAAGTCATTCTGGCGGTTGCCACGGACAAAATACGAGATCTTTTTATTGACGACGATCACTTTGATGTCGAACCCGTCATTTGGGATAAACTCTTGGAAGTAGACATATCCGGTCTCGTTCGGAAAATGCCGGGCGTCAAAGTAATTGTGGAAGAACTCCGGTGCGCGGGCGATACGCGATTTCATCTTTTCCCAATTGCCGCGGGACGATTTGTATTGTGAGGCGACCTTAAAAAGAAGCTTCGGGGCGGGAGAGAACCCCCGCCCGAACATCCGCCTGACGTAACGCTTTCCTTCGGAGAGCCCGTGAATCAATCGGACGTTATTTCCTCCGGCTCCCGCTTTGAGTTTGGCGACGATAGGAAAAACGGCTTGTTCTTTGAGCCAGTCGAGGGCGTCGTTTTTGTCGAAAATGGCCCAATATTTGGGGATAGGCGCCCCGACCGCTTCCAGGTAGTACGACTCGGCGATCTTATTGTCGAAATGCCAAAAGGACTGAAAATTCGGGAAGACTTTGATTCCGAGTGACTCGACCGCGTTAAGGAGCGAGCGGCCGATGATCTGGTTCGAATAGCTGTGGATGCTCTGTTCCCAGAGGAAAATATCGAACCCTTTAAGCTTGCTGAGGATATCGGGCTGAAACGCGTCGACCAGCTCGTAATCGATATGGTTCTGTTCACAATAGTCAATGTAGGCCTTCTGATCGGTACTGCTGTGAACGAATTCCCCGTGTTTTTGGATGGCAATTCTCATCATCAAACCTTTAATCTGCTGATCTTCACCAAATGTGTATTCCCTTGGTGTTAGAAAAAACTAACGTTCTTGCGCGTGTAACCGCAGAAACCCCGTTAGGCGCTCGACGACAGAATCGACATCAAGACCATAGCATTTTTTGATGTAGTCTTGATTGCCGACCTCGTGGGCGAAGACCGGGGGGAACCCGATCCGGAGGAAACGGGCGTTGACTCCCGATTCCGCCAGAACCTCGGCGACCGCCGACCCAAAACCGCCGGCGACGCTGTGCTCCTCGAGGGTGACGATTCGACCCGTTTCGGCGGCGGCTTCACGGATCGCCTCTTCATCGATCGGCTTGACGGTGTGCATGCTGAGAACCCGCGCGCTGAGACCGCTTTGGGTCCGGAGTCTCTCGGCGGCGGCAACCGCCGTTTGAAGCATTGTCCCGGTGGCGATTAAAGTCAGATCGTTTCCGGGAAGGACCTCGATGGCACGGCCGAACCGCCACTGGATCGGATTTTTGTGGACGGTCGGCTCTCCGGCGCGCCCCAGCCGCAGGTAGGCCGGGCCATGACCCTGGGCTAGGTAATCAACCGCCTGGGCTGTCTCCGCAGGGTCGCCCGGGGCGATGAGCGACAAATTCGGCAAAGCGCGCATGATGGCGATATCCTCAAGCGCCTGGTGGGTCATTCCCAGTGAACCGTAGGCGACCCCCGCGCCGACCGAAACGGCGATCACGTTGGTCTTATGGTAACAGGCGTCGTTGCGGATTTGCTCCAGGCAGCGGAGGATCGGGAAATTGGCGATCGAGTAGGTGAAGACAATCTTTCCGGCCAATGCCAGCCCGGTGGCGACCCCCGCCATATTTTGCTCGGCCACCCCGATATTGATGAACTGATCGGGGAGACGCTTGGCGAAATCGACTACCACCCCGAAGCCGAGATCGCCGACCAAAAGCATGATCCGGCGGTCTTTTTCCGCCAGTTCGGTGAGTTTATTGATGAAGGCCGTTCTCATTGAATTGGACTCCGAGAGAGATTAGCGGTTTAAGTGGGGGGAGGAGCATAGTTCGGACATCGCCGCGTCGAATTCCTCACCGACCGGCGTGCGGTAGTGCCACAGGAGCTTATCCTCCATGAAACTGACCCCTTTCCCTTTGACGGTGTGGGCGATGACACAGCTGGGCTTCTTGTCGGTGAAGGGGAGAGCCGAAAGGGCGCCGTACAGTTCGTCGACGCTGTGTCCGTCGACCTGCCGCACTGTCCAGCCGAAGGCGTTCCATTTGTCGGTGAACGGTTCCAAATCACAGATTTCTCGGGTCTGTCCGAGCGCCTGAATCTTGTTGTAGTCGACGATGACTGTCAGGTTGTCGAGCCGATGGTGAGCGGCCAGCATCGCGGCCTCCCAGACCGA
>CADBTE010000365.1 GCA_902797455.1 uncultured Planctomycetota bacterium
GTTGAAATGGACGTCACTCATCGCGGCGAAACGAAGCACCACGCTCTTGTTCGTTTCGGCCTTCATCCTCTGGACCAGGCCCGCCGGTAGGCAGATCGCGGCTAAGGCCGATCGGAGAAAATTACGTCTGGAAATACTCATCTTTATCCCTTCCTTTTTCTTTTTAGGTTTGAATGATGGAATCATTGGGTGAAGGATGTGAATTAACTCGCCCGTGTCCTTTAACTTTCAGCGGTGGTTAACTCGGCCGTTAATTCGGTTGGCGTCAGCTTTTTGAAGGCGTTCGTCGCGGTGACCTTCACGCGATAGGTCGTCCCCGAGGCGAGCTGATCGATGACAACCTTCAGCCGCTCGGCGCGGTTCTTCATAAAGAAATCGGACCAGAAATGAACCACGCGGGGAGAGTCCCCCTCCTCGGGATTGTCTTTTTCGACCGTCACCGTATAGTACGTCACACACATATCATCTCGGGCCGCGGGAATCCAGACAGCCGCGGTATCGGCGCTTGTCTGCGCGACTTCCAATTGGGCGCCTTGAGCCCAAGCCGGCGCCGCGGCGGTGTCGAGCCGTTTGTCGGTGTAGGTGTAGGTCTGCGGATCACGCGGGTCGATTAAGAGATACTCCCGATCGAGGAACGAATCGCAGATCGTGTCGTAGAGCTTGATGAGAATCGACTGATCGTCATAGACCTCGAAAATCAGGAACGTCCCCGCCTGGCGACAGTCGATCCCCTCCGGATAGCGGATCCCGCCGATCCCTTCGTTGTAATTGATGAAAAAGAAGAACGAACCGGTACCGATGGCGTTGAATGTCCCCTGCCACATCGAACGGGGATGGAACGACGGCGCGTGCGAGTGCCCTGAAATATCAACCACCTGGGGATATTGATCGATCACGCCCAGCAGATCCTTCACCCCCGGATCAAAATCAAACTGCTGATTCGCGCTCCCGCAGATGGTACCGTAGACACTGTGATGATGGACCACAAAAATCGGACGGTCGGGATCGGCCCGACGCGCTTTTTCGATTTCTCCAGCCAGATAGTCGCGGACGTAGAGATATTGCCCGTGCGGTTCACCCGAGTCGGGCGCGATGACGATGAAATGGTAACCGTTGATCACCTCATGACGGTTCGCCTCGATTTGAAGCTTCTCCTCAAAGAGCGAGCGGTTTCCCCCGTAATACTCGTGGTTCCCCATACACAGAACCCGGGTTGTTTCCGGTTTCATCTCCCGATCAAGAATATCGCGAAACGCGTCAAGTTCCTCGGCCAGACCGTGATTGGTCAGGTCACCGGCGGCCACCAGGGCATCGATGCTGGGATACTCCTGACCGGACGAATAACTGTTCATCGCTTGGATCGCCTTGGCCAGACGAATCCGATGGGGAGAATCGGGCGTGTCCTCTTTATCGACATGAATATCGCTCATCGCGGCGAAGCGCAGAACAACGTTATGCTTCGACTCGGCTTTCACGTTCTGAACCAGCCCCGCGGGCAGGCACACAGCGGCCAAAGCCGACTTAAGAAAGTCACGCTTAGAAACGTCCATGGCGGCTTCTTCCCTTTTGGGTTAATTGATGGAGACAGACGTTCTCGTTTTTATTGCTTGGCGCTTTGTGCCGCCTCGATTACCGCCTTTGCCAGCTGATCGGCGCAGGAGGTCGGCTTGCCGCCGCACTTGATGCCACCCACCTTTTGGCGGATCTGTTCAGCGGTCATTCCGTCGACCAAGCGCGCGACCGCCTGGGTATTGCCCGGGCAGCCGCCGACGAATTGGACGTTCGAAACGACATCACCGTCAAGATCAAAATGAATCTCGACGGCGCAGACACCTTGTGTTTTGTAACTGTATCGCATGGTTTTTCTCCTTTTCTACGATCCGTTTATTCGTTAGTCGGTTCACTGAAACTGTTCGGCATCCACCAGCGGGCCTTGTAGAACTTCGCCTTCGGGTAAGTTCCGACCGCCGGTTCCCCGGGCGCGAAATAGGAGATGGTATCGGACCACCA
>CADBTE010000366.1 GCA_902797455.1 uncultured Planctomycetota bacterium
CGAGTCGGAAGGTAAGTATCTCTGCTATCTGCGCGGGTGGGACGGCTGTCGGACGGTCATCCGGATCGAGTCGGACGACTTCATTCATTGGGGTCCGGACGGGGGTGTTTGGATGACCTACGGCGATACCCCCCGCGAGGAGATCTATATCAACCAGACGGCTCCCTATTTCCGCGCGCCGCAGATTTACATTGCCACCGCCGCGCGTTTTATGGGAGGCAAACGGGTGGTCACGCCGGAGGAGGCCGCCGCCTGTTCGGTGGTCGAAGGTTACGACGGCGATTGCTCCGACCCGGTTTTGATGACGACCCGCGGGGGGAACGTCTACGACAGAACTTTTATGGAGGCGCTGGTGCGTCCCGGCCTCGATCCGGGAGACTGGGTTTCGCGTTCGAACTATCCGGTGCGCGGCATTGTTCAGACCGGCCCGGACGAGATGTCTGTGTATATCGAGCGTTTCAACGCCCAGCCGCGCAAACGGATCCACCGCTATACCTGGAAACTCGACCGAATCGCCTCGGTCAGCGCGCCGTACAAGGGGGGCGAGTTTAGAACCAAGCCGCTGATTTTCTGCGGCGAGGATATGTTCATCAACGCCAACACCAGTGCCGCGGGAACGATTCAGATCGAGATTTTGGACAAAGACGGTCAGCCGATTCCCGGGTACGAACTGGACAAATCACCGGTTCTCACGGGGAACTGGATCGAGAAGAAAGTCCGCTGGGCGGACGATAAATCGGCCGCCCCGCTGGCCGGCCGAGAGGTGATTCTGCGCTTTGTGATGAAGGACGCCGATCTTTACGCCCTGCGATTCGGGGCGGAGGAATAAATAACACTATATGTAAGAGTGAGTGACTGACAAATGAAACGAACAATGATTCTTCTGGCCTCCCTGATGATGGGGGCGTTATCCTTCACCCTCCCCTCGGCGCTTACCGCCCAGGAGCAGAGCGACAGTGCCGCGGTCAACATCGGCTCGAACCGGGAGCTCTTCGTCGACCAGTACCTGATCGGTTCGCTCGACGGCACGACGCAGAAACTCTGGCCCCCGCGCGATGAGGGGCCGGTATTTTTCTTCGATCAGCCGTGGGAAGGGGAGCACAGCGCTTACATGACGGTTCTCCACGTCGGCGACAAGTATCAGCTCTACTACCGCGGCGGTCCCACCCCGGGGAAGGGGGACGGCAGCGACGATCGGACCTGCTACGCCGAAAGCGATGACGGGATCCACTGGACGCGGCCGAATCTCGGTTTCTTCTCGTGGGAGGGGAACGATGAGACAAACATCCTCTTCGATACCGATCCGATACTAAGCCACAACTTCGCGCCGTTCTACGATACCAACCCGAACTGCCCCCCCGAGCAGCGGTACAAGGCGCTGGCCGGCAGTGAGGCCCGAGGACTGGTCGCCTTTGTCTCTCCCGATGGGATCCATTGGAAGAGGTTTCAGGAAGAACCGGTCGCCAAACATAAAAACTACGCCTGCGATTCGCAGAACGTCGCGTTCTGGTCCGAGTCGGAGCAAAAGTATGTCTGCTACCTCCGCGTCTGGGACGGCTACTGGACCGGTTTTCGTTCGGTCGCGCGGCTCGAGTCGGACGATTTCGCCCACTGGGGCCCTGAGGGCGGCCTTTACATGACCTACGGCGATACCCAGCGGGAGCATATCTATGTCAACCAAACGACTCCCTATTTCCGCGCGCCGCAGCTGTATATCGCCACCGCCGCCCGCTTTATGGAGGGCAAGCGCGTGGTCACGCCCGAACAGGCCGCCGCGTGTTCGGTGGTCAAAGGTTACGACGGCGATTGCTCCGACGCGGTTTTGATGACGACCCGCGGCGGGAACGTCTACGACCGGACCTTTATGGAGGCGCTGATCCGTCCCGGTCTCGATCCGGGAGACTGGGTCTCGCGGACGAACTACCCGGTCCGCGGGATCGTCCAGACCGGTCCGGACGAGATGTCGATGTACGCCGAGCGTTTCAACGCCCAGCCGCGCAAACGGATTCACCGCTTCTCTTGGAAGCTCGACCGGATTGCCTCGGTCAGCGCGCCGTACACCGGCGGCGAGTTCCGCACCAAACCGCTGGTTTTCTCCGGCGAGGATCTGTTTATCAACGCCAATACCAGCGCCCCTGGGACGATCCAGATCGAGATTTTGGATAAGAACGGTCAGCCGATCCCCGGCTATGAACTGGACAAATCGCCGGTTCTCACCGGGAACTGGATCGAGAAGAAGGTCCGCTGGGCGGACGATAAGTCGGCCGCTTCCCTGGCCGGCCAGGAGGTGATTCTGCGCTTCGTGATGAAGGACGCCGACATTTACGCCCTGCGGTTCGGGTCGGAGGAATAATTTCTCCCGAGCGTATCCAACCAAACGATATTCAACCCAGGCAGCAGACAAATGAAACGAACAACGATTCTTCTGGCTTCCCTCGTGATGGGGGCTTTATCTTTCCTGTCCGGCGCGGCGCCGCTCGCCCAGGAGGCCGGTGACGCCGGGGCGGTCAACATCGGTTCGAACCGAGAGCTTTTTGTCGACCAATACCTCATCGGCTCGCTCGACGGCACGGCGCAGAAACTCTGGCCCCCGCGTGACGAAGGGCCGGTTCTCTTCCTC
>CADBTE010000367.1 GCA_902797455.1 uncultured Planctomycetota bacterium
AAAACTCCTAAAAACGGATTCATTGAGTATTACTCTCTTTCTGGAGTGGATGAAAGGGGAAAGGGGAGGGGACGATTTTTTGCCAACGCGCGAAGGAAAGGGGGATGGTCCCTCTTTCCTTCGCGCGGGAAACCTCAGGCGGTGTTTTTAGACCCGCTTGGACTGAACCGATTCTTCGTACTTGCGCATCTCGTCGATCCAAGCGCGGCCGATCGGGACATCCTTCGTCTGGCAGTAGTAGTTCCAGACGTCGCACAGCGGCATCGACTTCATCTCTTCCATCAGCGCCAGGCGATAGGTGAAGTCGCCTTCTTTCTCCATGCGGCGCAGATCCTTGATCGGGTCGAGCAGCGCGGCCAGCAGCGCCTTGAGCATGGCGCGGGTACCGATGGTCCAGGCGGCAATGCGGTTGATCGTCGCGTCGAAGTAGTCCAGGCCGATATGAGCGCGCTCGAGGAGGTTGTTGCGGACGAGCTCTTCGGCGATCCCGCGAAGCTCGTCGTTCCAAATCACGACGTGGTCGCTGTCCCAGCGCACACCGCGGCTGACGTGGAGGAGGAACTCGTCGACATACATCGACAGGGCCGAGAACTTGTCGGCGATCTGTTCGGTCGGGTGGAAGTGCCCCGAGTCGAGGGTGAGGATCTTGTTGTTCTTCATCACATAGCCCATCACGAACTCGTGGCTGCCGACCACGTAGCTCTCGGACCCGATGCCGAAGAGCTTGCACTCGAACGCGTCGAGCTCATAGCGTTTCGGGATCTCGACCGAGAAGATCTCATCGAGCGACTCGGCCATCCGCTTGCGCGGGGCCAGACGGTCGGCAGGGATATCTTTGTAGCCGTCGGGCATCCAGAAGTTGACGACCGAGGGGGTCCCCAGGGCGCGGCCCATCGCCGCGGCGATGGTGCGGCAGCGCTTGCCGTGTTCGATCCAGAAGTCGCGAACCTTCTTGCTCGGGGAGGCGAGAGTCAGCCCCGAGGCGGCCAGCGGGTGAGAGAAGTAGGTCGGGTTGAAGTCCAGACCGAGCTTGTTCTCTTTTGCCCAATCGATCCAGCCCTGGAAGTGCTTCGGCTCGATTTCGTCGCGGTCGACCTTCTTGCCGCCGTTTTCAAGATAAATGGCGTGGATGTTGAAACGGTGCTTCCCGGGGATGAAAGAGAACGCCTTGTCGGCGTCGGCGCGAAGCTCCTCCGCCGTCCGGGCGCGGCCGGGATAGTTCCCCGTGGCGAGGATACCGCCGTCGGTCAGACCGTCGCCCGACTCGAATCCGCGCACATCGTCCCCCTGCCAGCAGTGAAGTGAGATTTTAACCGTGGCGAGTTTCCTCAGCGCCGCGTCGGTATCGACCCCCAGCGCCGCGTACTGTTCTTTTGCCAGAGCGTATGCCTTTTCGATTTTGTTCATGTGACCTCTGCCTTCTTTAGCGGTTGACTAAAATGAACCTGACTATTGCCAATACTGACGAACAGGGCACCTGGTGCCCGGATTTTCTCTATTGCCACACCGGCGAAATTTCTCTAAAACCAACAGAGCATTGATGCCGATAATAGCGAATATTCCATGTCGCCGGAAGCTGGAATACCCAAAACACAAAGGTTTTAAGGATGAAACGGTCATATCGTGTTTTGTTTGCCCTAGCAGCGCTGCTGATACTTTCTCTGCCGCTGATCTGTGGGTGCGCGAGCACAAAAAACTCGTCCCGCCCCATCGAGACGGTCGATGATTTTATGATGCAGTCGAAGCCAGAGAATCCCAACGCTAAATACTAGCGCAAACTTTTCCCGCCAGCTGATAGGATAAATCTACCCGAAAAGGTCCCCCGGCGCAAGTTAAATAGCCGCTCAACCGGGGGATTTCTGATGGTTTTTGGGGGAAAGATTCCCCTTCCCGCTCACTTGTAGAACCTCTGGAGCACATTCTCCATCCCCTCCCGGCCGCGGAACGAGACGAACGCGCGCTTGACCTCCTCGCCTTTGGGGTGCAAAGCAGCGTAACGGATCAGGAACTTTCTCATCATCATGGTGGTCCGCTTGGCGCCGTAGAGCGCCTCCGACTCGGACCAGTGACGGAGGATCACTTCTTTTTGTTCCTCAAGATCCGGGGAAGGGGGGATCGGCTCCCCCGCCAGGGCCGCGGCCGCCTGAGGAAACAGCCATGGATTCCCAATCACGCCGCGCGCCAGCGCCAAGCCGTCGACCGATGTTTCACGGTAACGTTTCACGCAGTCGTCGGCGGTAAACAGATCACCGCTGCCGATGACGAAGAAGTCGGGGCGCTTTTTATCCTCAATTAAGTACCGTTTGACATTCCGGATAAAATCCCAGTCAGATTTTCCCTGGTACCCTTGCTGAACCGTTCGGCCGTGAAGGGTGATTCCCGCCACGCCGCGGCTCAGAAGACCATCGAGCAGCGTGAAAAAATCTTCCTCGCTGCCGGGAGTCTCGTCGAACCCCTTTCGGAGTTTGACCGACAGGGGGACCGAGTCGGGAAGGGCCTCGCGAACCGTCTGGACAATCTCCAGGGCGCGGCGCGGATCGGCCATCAGTGATCCCCCCCGGGCACGGCCGAGGACCTTCTTGACGGGGCAGGCGAAGTTTAAATCAATCAGATCGAACCCGCACTGGAGAAGCCGCAGCGCCGCGGCGCGAAACTCCTCCGGCTCGCTTCCCATCAGCTGGGCGCCGCAGGGGTGGTCCTCCGGCTTCACGGCAAGATAAAACCGAGCTTTGCTCCGTTTGGTCACTTCCATGACGAAGCGGTCGAGGAAGACCTCGCACAGCGCCATCGGGCAGCCGAATCGTTTCGCCAGCCGTCGCATGGGCGCGTCGGAGTAGCCGGACAGCGCCGCTTCGATCAGCGGCGGGGTCAGACGGAAAGGACCGTAGTTCAGAACTCCGGCGGCCGCTTTGATGTTATCGTCTGGTTCAGTCACGTGGGGGATAACTCATTTTCCTTGAGGGAGGGGGGGAGACGTCCGGATAATAGTTTATCAGGATCACGCCCTAACTCAAGTTGGTCAAAGCCGGTGATTTCTCGTTAGACTCTAGGTTTCTCGAAGGTTTTTATTCAAACCCGGATCGCTCCAACCGAACATAAGATACATTATCGGACGTTTTGCAGAGGCAAATTCCCAAAGTTTTTCTCGGTTCGGGGATTGCTTTATCCCTGGGTTTCTGATTATAATTAGCGATTAGAGAGGATAAGGAATATCCACAGTTTTTGCCGGTCACAAGGAGTATGAGTCATGCATCTGGATCTTACGCTGACATTTTGGGGAACGCTGGCGGCTGTGTTTGTCATCGTCGAATTGATGACTGCGGCCCTGGTTTCGATCTGGTTTGTCGTCGGCGCAGTCGCCGCGTTCATCGCCGCGTGTTTCGACACCAGACTCCTCTTCCAGTGCTACATCTTTATCGGAGTTTCGGCCGTGGCCTTTGTCTTGACCAGACCATTCGTTCGGCGTGTTCATCCTCCGGTGACGCCGACCAACTCCGATATGCTTGTCGGTCAATCGGGTTTGGTCACCGCGGATATCGATCCCACTCAATCGACCGGCAGAGTCAAAATTCAGAATCTTTCCTGGCAGGCCAATTCTTCCGACGGCTCCGCGATCCCAGCCGGGACGACGGTTACCGTCGACCGAATCTCAGGCGTCACCCTTTATGTTTCACGCCTGAATACCCCAACGTAAACCCTTTGCGCAGCCCTTTCACCACGCATGACCGGTGTGATCCTTCGTATGGGCTTTGCCGACATCTTTGCCGCAGATAAGGAGTCCTTCCTATGATGCCTACCCTCCCCACCTACATCATTCTCGGGTTCATTTTCTTCACCCTCTTCGTCCTGGTGACTTGCGTGAGGATTGTTCCCCAGGCCCAGATCTTTGTGATCGAGCGTCTTGGTTCGTACCTTCGTTCCTGGAATACCGGGGTCCATTTTCTCGTCCCGATGATTGACAGGGTGGCCAACCGGGTTTCGCTGAAAGAAAAAGTCCTCGATTTTCCCCCACAGCCGGTGATCACTAAAGACAATGTGACGATGAATATCGATACGGTCGTCTTCTGTCAGGTCACCGATGCGAAACTCTACACCTACGGTGTCGAGCAGCCGATCAATGCGATCGATAAACTCACCGCCACCACGCTGAGAAACATTATCGGTTCGCTCAAACTGGACGATACCCTCGCATCCCGCGATCAGATCAACCAGCGGATCACGATGGTTCTCGACGAGGCGACCGACAAATGGGGGATCAAAGTCAACCGGGTCGAGCTGAAAAACCTGCAGCCCCCCCACAATGTCCTGGAGGATATGCAGAAGCTCGTCTACGCCGACCGTGAGCGCCGCAAGATCGAGACCTTGGCCGAAGCGCGCCGCATGAAGATCGAGACCTTGGCCGAAGCTCGCCGCCGCAAGCAGGTTCTTCTGGCCGAAGGGGAGAAAAGCGCGAAAATCCTTCGCGCCGAAGGGGAATCGGAGGCGATCCGCATGCTCAACGAAGCCGCCCCGAACGACAAGGTCCTCGTCCTGAAGAGTTTTGAGGCGTTTATCCGCGCGGCCGACGGCAAGTCCAACAAGCTGATCATCCCCAGCCAGATTCAGTCCATCGCCAGCATGACGGCGACCGTTTCCGAAATTCTCAAATCGACCGATAACACCGACAGCAATTCGTCCGACACCAGTAAAAATTCGTGACGCCCGCCCCTTCTTTTTCGCGCGCGTCACTGCAGAAGAAGGTATACTCTCTGGTAGGTACGGGAGAGTATACCTTCTGTGGTGTTTACCCGCTTCATGAACTAAAGGCGCCCGATGAAGGGGAGAAAAACCGATTTTTTTGACTGGCTCGTGATGGATTGGGTTCAATCCCAAGATGAAGTCCATCCGAAGGATGAGCCGGATCTGCCGATTGACCGTGCCGCGGACGGTACCATCCGTGATCGGCTGGGCTTCTTCGCCGAGCGGGCCAGGCGCCTTTTTCGCGGTTATTCGGGGCTCTCCTGCGAGCGTTTTCGCTCGGTCGCCCGCATGGCTGCCATCCTTCCGGTGCTGGTGATCTGTTTCTTGGGTATTTTTGTCTTCCCCGTGGTCAACACGAACTCCATTTTAGGGGATCGGTCTGTCAATCTTATCGGTCCCTTCGGATGGTTCTTCGGTCTTCAGCTCTTCTTTATGACGCTGTCGCTGATCTCGCTGGGGCTGACACTTTTGTTCCTCCTTTATTCCTTCGCAAGGAATCGCTTTCGGCGCGCTGCGGCGCATGAGCGGCCGTCGCTGGCCGCCGAGCGTCTGGGATTTCTCACCGGGTGGATTGGCGCGGTGGTTATCCGTCTGTGGGGACGCGTGATGCTCTATCTCGGAAAACGCTCCGAGTCGCGCGTCTCCCAAACCGATGAGGAATCCTCACTGAAAAAGAGCATGGTTCTGTTCTTTCACCGAGTTTTCTCCCATCAGGACGTACTCTTCTATTACGCGGGTTTTCTTTCCCACCTGTTTTGGTTCATCTGCTCCCTGGTCATTTTGCTTCTGCTTTTCAACAGAATGCTGGGTAATCGCTATGATTACTGCTGGAACACCTCGCTGAGCGATACCACCCACGCGGAAAAGGTTATTCGATTCTTTGGAAGGCCGGTGGAGCGATTCACCACGATTCCCAGCAAGGAACATATCCGCTGGCTCTTCGACAACTCCGATCGTCTTGACAGCCAAACCGCTTTTCCGAAAGAAGCCGCCGAGTCCGGCCGCGGCGACTCGATCGACGCGTCGAAGATGCGTAAAGATTGGTCTTGGTTCCTGCTGGCTATCACCGCCTGTTGGACCACCCTTCCCCGGCTGGTTTTCGCGCTGATCTATTGGTTCCTTTGTCGCTGCGCGCTGCGGCGGTTTCGTCCGCGTCTCGATACTCCCTATTACACCGGCCTTCTGGCGCGCTTCGAGTACCGCCCCGGCCGCCAGGAAAGCGGCAAAATCGATGACGATCATCTTGGCCCCCTGCAGCCGCTTTCTCCGCCGTCTCCCCGCGCCGATCAAAACACGTCGCCGGAAGCGGAACGCCCCGGGCAGCCGACGGCGGTCATTCTGTGCGGCTACGACGTGGACCTTTCCCCCAAATGGGTCGATTCTCTTTTTGGACACCGGCCAAGACTGATTTTTCTCGGTGACCTGGCGGGGCGGGACCTTCCATCGCGCCGCGCGAGGGAACGTCTCAAGAGCGAGGCTCCGGCATCGGCGTGTTTGATCGTGTTTCTCGATCTGGGGTATCCCCCGGCTCGTCAGTCTCATATTGTCCTGCGCGATCAGATATTCTCTTATGCCGTCGGGGCGCGCTGGTTTGTCGTTCTGTCGTGCGCCGAGCGTCTGCGAAGGAAATTCGCCGGGAATACCCAGGCGGTGACCGACCGCTTGAATGACTGGCGGGGGGTGATTGGCCAAATCGCCGAGGATCTCCACCGGACGATCGAAGTGATCGATTTTTATGACCACGAACTCGACTTGCCCGAGCCGAGACAGGAATTCCTCCGGCGGCTCGGATTGGATGATGCCGGCGGCGCCGGGGAACCATCAAAGAAAAAATTCCCGGACGCCTGCCGCATTATTCACGACCAGGCCGCCTGCGTTGTTTCCGAAATGGGGGGAACCGAACCGATTTCCCAAAAGAGGATCACCGAAATACTGACGCAAGGATATCGCCGGCTAACCGAACTGTATCGCGAGGAAAAAGATACCCTTTTCCGCTCGGTCCCCTCGATTCCGAGCGAGCGGTGGAAAGAAAGCGTCCGTGAACATCTCGCAAAACTACCCAGCGCCGCCGCGCTGAGCGATAAGGTCAAAGATAATATTTTATCCGATACCATCAAAAAGCCGGCGGAAGTTCTCGCTCATATCCGGCAGATCGCCTCGGGGTTAAGTCCTAAGTGCGCGTTGATCTTCGGATCGGCCGCGGCTGCCCTACCCGTTCTTTCCCTTCCCCTTCTGGGGGGGGCGCTCGGGACGGCTTCGGTGGCCGCCATTGGGTATCTTCCCGCGGCGATGCTCGGCAGCGGAACCGTGGGAGCCGCCGCCGGGGCGGTTCTCCCCCAGGCGTTAACCTCGCTCAAAAAGAAACTTCTCCCCTTCCTCAAACGAGGTTCTCAGGAAGATTCTGAGCCCCTGCCGGAAGAGCCTCTGTTTGAGTCCGGCGAAGCGATCGAGACGGTCGCCGTCTCGCTGACCACTTGGGCGCTGCTGCTCCAACTGCAGAATCTCCCCGTCGATCGGCGTATGGAGGTTCTGCGCCGGCAGACCATTCCCTTGGAAGAAACCCAACTGGATACCCTCCAGGCCGTCGACGGGGTCCTGGAAAAAATCTCGGCAGGCGTCAATATATTAGGGCAGTGATGCGGGGAGTGTTCGACGACAGGTTCCCAGGCGGCAAAGACAAGGCGGCAAAGACGAACAAGATATGTCCAACAGAAACAAAACCCTCAACTCACAGGCCGACAACAAAGAGCCCCTCAGCGAAGAGGAGCTCTCGCGGTTGGAGCCGGTTATTATTTCGGTGGTCGGGCCGACCAACGAGGGGAAGACTTCTGTCCTGAGAACACTCACCGGCGATCCCCAGTTCGGCGAGGTCAACGCTCTTACCGGAACGACCGGACACGCTGAGTACAAAAAGATTTTTTATCACGACAGGGTCGAGGTTCTGCGCCTGATCGACACCCCCGGTTTCCAAATGTCCAGTGCTCTCGTCGATCAGCTCTGTGAGCGGGAGGGAGCGCGCGGTATCGAGGCGATTCTGGATGCCATCCCGGAATCGGACGAAAATTTCCGCCACGACCTGCGCGCGTGGAAAGAGGTCCGCCAGTCGCAAATAGTTATCTATATCGCCAATCTCTCCGAGTCCCCGACCCAATCACTTCTCCGCGACACGCTGACGCTTCTGGAGCAGGTTGAACGGCCGGTGATTGTTTTATTCAACAATATTCCGACCGAGACCGACGGCGCGCCCCCCGTCAATGACGGTTTCGAGGCCGAGTGGACCAAGGTTCTGCGTCGTTCCCGATTCTACTCGTTCCAAAAATTTGACGCCCATCGGCGTGACTTCCGAGATGAGTACGAGCTCTTTGAGCGGATCGTGGCGCTGATCCGAGATCCCTTGGCCAAACGAGCGGTCCGCGCCGAATTGATGGGGCGCTTGCGGATGGAGGTGTTTCGGATCGAACGTTCCCGCGAAACGATCGCGGAATTCCTTTATGATATGGCGCTCATCCGGGCTATCGGCCGAAACGTCCCCCGTGACGAGGTGAAGGCACGGAGGGAAACGCTTGCCGAGGAGTTAAGCCGCCAAGTCGCGCGCCGCTGTCAGCAGGTTCAAAAGGATATCTTCGATATTTGGCGATTCACCCCCGAGATTCTCGACCGCAAGTTCCGCCCGTTAGAGCAGGAGTTCGATGAGCGCGATCACCATTTCGGACGGCGGCTGAAAAAGCATCTGACTCGAGGGGCCGCTATCGGGGCCGGAGTGGGATTGCTGATCGACGTGGCGGCGGGGCTCACCACGGCGGGGCTGGGGTCGGTTTTGGGCGGTATTTTGGGCGGTTTTCTGGGCGGTGCGGGGTTTAACTATAAATTCGATACAAAACAGAAAAAACTCATGGTGAAGCTTGGCAAAGACGCCTTCCCCTTCCTCCTGTCGCAATGTGTGGATCTGGTCAAAAAGCTTCAGGTCCGGGGACAGGCCGTGGATGTAAATATCCAACTGAAGCTTGCCGAAGATCCCTCAAAAGTCCGCGCGCCGGAGATATGCCGCCTCTTGGGAAAAATCAGCAAGGACGCCGATTTAGCCGAGATCTTCCATCTCCCCGAATCGATGTCGGCCGATCTGCCCGATCGTCAGAACAGAATCGACGACCTGTGCGAGGCGCTGGAGAACGTTTTGCCGCCGCCGAACCTCGGCTAGAGAAACATAGAGTACCAAAACGAAAAGAAGAAAAGCCGCTTGAAATCAAGCGGCTTTTCTCTTGTGGTCCCCTACCCCGCGCGGTAAGGATGTGGTCCCCTACCCCACGGTAAGGATATTGTCGGCACCCTTAGGCATTCCACTTCCACTGACCCGGCATCGGGACGGAGTTCTCGTAGATCTTCTCGCCTTCGGCCGGCTGAACCGGGGGCTCGGTGTCGGGGAGGACCGGCGGGACCTGATCCCAGCTGGTGACGCTCTCCAGCGGGAATTCGGCGCGGCCGTTGTTGACGGCGTCGTCCCAGGTGATCTCCTGGCCGGAGCAAGCGGCCATACGGCCGAGGACACTGGTCATCGAGGAGTTCGCGGCGAACCAGCCATCGTTGTGCTTGACACCTTCACGAATCCACTTCGCCTGGCAGTGGTGCTCGTACTGATACGGGCCCGGAACCTGGTTCTTCGGGTCGTTGTTATCGATGCGCCACAGCTCTTTCCCCTGACGATCAACGAGGAAGCCGGGGCCCCCTTCTCCCTTGGTTCCGTAGACGTGCTCGGAAACGTTGCTCCAGGTGTTGGCCATATGCTTGCACTGGCTGAACATCTGCGATCCATCGGCGAAGGTGAACTCGCAGACGTAGTGGTCATAGCGGTAGCCGGAGTCCTTGAAGAAGGGGAAGCGGCGGGTCTGGCGGCCGCCCATGGCGTTGCACTTGACCGGGTGTCCGAGCGGTCCCATGAAGTCACCCTTACTGTGGATCCAGTTGGCGATGTCGATGTTATGGCAGTGCTGCTCAACGATGCCGTCACCGCACAGCCAGTTGAAGTGGTACCAGTTGCGCAGCTGATACATCATCTCGGTATCGCCGGCCATACGACGACGTTCCCAGATACCGTCGCCGTTCCAGTAGACGCGGGTGTACATCACGTCGCCGATGACGCCGTCGGCGATCTTCTCGATCAGCTGCTGATACTGCGGCTCATAGTGACGCTGATAACCAACGACCACGACCAGACCCTTTTCGTCGGCGATCTTGTTCGACTCGACGAAGGAACGATAGCTCGGAGCGTCGACGGCGCACGGTTTTTCCATGAAGACGTGCTTCCCCTGCTCCACCGCGTAACGGTAGTGAACCGGGCGGAACGCCGGGGTCGTGACGATCAGTGCCTGATCGCAAAGGTCGATCACCTTCTTGTAGGCGTCGAAGCCCCAGAAGACTTCGTCGTCGCTGAAGGCCATGTTATCGGCGTAGTCACTGGCACGGAACGCTTCAGCGGCACTCTTGGCGTTTTCTTCAAACGCGTCACAGATCGCCACAACCTTGACGTTGTCCTTGGCCGAAAGACGGTCCAGAAGGGCGCCGCGGGCACGACCGCCGCAGCCGACCAAACCAATCTTCATCACGTCATCACCGGCGGCCTGGGCGCCGCGGGTCACCGAAAGACCGGCCAACGAGGCCAGGCCAGATGTCTTGAGGAAATCACGTCTCTTCATTGAAAACTCCACTGTGTAACTAAAGTCTTGAAAAACGGCCCAAGGTTACGCGGCGTTACTCACCGATAGGGGAAGCTGTGAGAGTGCCTTTAAGCCGTGAAATGAACCTTACAAGGCCTGTTTTATCATAAAGCGATTTCAAAATCAAGGACTTTTCAAGAAATTCCGCGATTCGGCGCGGAACTCGAGGAAGGATTAACGCCTTCGAACGGCTCTGCGATGGAAAACCGTCATCGGGTTTCCAAACAACCGACAAAAGGGCTCTTTGTCGTGAAACAGATCGGGATTGATCTCACGGGTTGTTATTTCGCCTGATTTCGTCGAACGTCTCGAAATGGATCGGTTCGAAGTGGTCGTAGTGGAAAACGACATAACCTTTCCCGTCGGCCTGAAGCGCGGCGGCGACCAAACCTTCGAGTGTCTCTTTCGAGAGCCGTTCCGGGTAAATGCCGCTCCACGAAATCGCGAAGCCTGGGACCATCACGCAGTCGCCGAGACGCTGTTTGGTCTTCACCGCTGCCTGCTTAAACGCCTCGATATCTTTCGTGTAAATTTGAGGAACATAGAAATCGATATAGCCGCGCATCGACCAACTGGTCCAGTCGCGGCCGAGTTTCCAGTCGGAGTTGGCGCCGGCGCAGCCGTTGGTCGATAAGAGCAGGTTTGGATTTTCCTCTTTCATAACCGCCCGCAGCCGGATCATGAAATCGGTCGACATCGCCGCGTTGATATTGCGTATCTGTTCCAGAACCGCCGTTTTGTCCTCGCCGACCTCGATGCCGGTGAGCGATTGAAAGATCGCTCGGCAGCGGTCGCAGTAGCAGTATTCGCCCCAATTATAGCCCGGTTCCTCGATATGGATTCCAGCCAAGTCGGGATAGCGCCGGATGACTTTGGTCAGCAGGTCGAGTTCGAACTGGCGGATTTCGGGACGGTTCAAACAGATACCGTCGTAATCGATTTTTCCCTCGATGTCGACAGCGGACCATTCCGGGTGACGGCGCATCTCGATCGAGCGTTCCGCCGACTTGTAGATCCATGGGGAATACCACAAATGCACGGCCACGCCGCGCTGCTTTCCCTTTTCGATCAGCTTGCCGAACGGGTCGTAATGCGCCGTCGGGGCCTCTTTCAGCTCGTCCCCCCCCTCGGTGACGGCCCAGAGGTAATTGCTCGTCCCCCACAGAAACAGCGCGTTGAATCCGCCGGAAACGACACGGTTGAGCATTTCATCGATCTTCGCCATCCCCGCCGCCTCGTCCGTCTCGGAAGGCGGCGCGCACCAAAGCGCCCGAAGCTGACCGCCGGGAAACATCTGCTTTTCCTCATCGGCCCGCGCCGAAAGAAGCGTCACAGCCGTCAAACACAAAAATACCGCGCAAAGATTTTTCACGATTTCTCCTCTTGTTGTTCGGACGGGAATATCTTTCTTTGGGGTATGGTTATTTATCCCAGACCAGACACTGACCGTCGCTTTCCAGGCGGGCGCGAAGGGTCTCGTACGGCAGATCCTGCGGGGCGCAGCCGGCCTCGATCGACAAAACCGCGGCGGTCGCGGCCGATTGACTCAAGATCATAAAGACCGGTTCCATTCGGATCGAGCCGTAGGCGATGTGCGTCGTACTGACGGTCACCGGATCGAGGAGGTTCGCGCATTCGGCCTTCTTCGGAAGGATGGCGCCATAGTCGATCGGATACGGTTGGGACAGTCCCACCTCGACATCCCCTTCGTTGCGGACGGTCGCCCGGCCGTCTTCGGTGCGGGCGACATAGCGCTGGGTGTTGTGCGAGTCCATCTGGTACGACCCCATCCCGATCGGACGCGGGGTTTCGGTCTTTAGCTGAAGATGGTTCTGCGTGACGACAAAATCGCCCACCATACGGCGTGACTCGCGAATGTACATCTGCCACGACCAGCTGCCATTGTCTTGAAACTCATCGCGGGCGCGTCCCCATTTCTGGAATACCTGGCGGATCTGCTCGGGAACACGCTCGTGGTTGGCCAAGGTCCAGAAGAGTCCCTGATGCCACCGCAGATGTTCCTGGTAAATTTCGGCGCGGCGCTGGTAGCTCGCGTCGGGGTAGTCGTAGTTTTGGCCGATAAAGTCGGTCGAGACCGCGAAGTTGTTGTTCGAGTCGGTCTTGCGGTTCGGCATTCTGGAGAAGGTCGTGAATTCTGTCTGTCCCGCCTCGATCGAACGGAACAGAAGCTCATACTGCAGCTCGTCGTATCCTTGTGGTTTTTCCCAGTCGAGCCGGTTTTCAGGCAGATCGGTCATACAGACCCGCAGGTTATACGCCTGAACGAGCTTGTCGGCCGATCCGTCGGGGCCGTTGATTTCGGGATGCACGCCGGGCAGCAGGCCGCTTTCGGGGTTCCCCCGCTCGATATACGGGTCGACGAACCCCGCGAACTGGTGGTAGCGCGACATCCCTACCTGGACGCCGTTGAGCGTCTCGCCGTAGGCGTCGTTCGACTCGCGGCCGACGGTGTAGGTCACCCCGGCGGCCGCCATTAAGTCTCCCTCGTAGGTCGCGTCGATGAACATCCGGCCACGGAAGGTTTTTCCGGAAAGCGTGGTGATCGACTCAATCAGATTCCCTTGTTTTTCCACCCCGTTTTCACGATCGAGCCGCTCTTCGCGGAGCACTTCGATATGGTGCTCTTGGACGATTGACTCAAAGACCCCCTCGGCGGCACTCGGCTCGAAGACCCACATCGTCTGGGTTGTGTTGTTGATTCCACGTCCCCCCTGCCCTTCCATTGCTTCGGGCTTCGGCTCAAACGTCCAGGCGTCATCGGCCTGATAATGCTGCCAGAGGCGGTGATAAAACCCCTTGGCCAACCCCCCGATGGCGTCTTGCTTTCCCGAGTCGGTCGCGCCGAGCCCGCCGCTAGACAGACCCCCAAGGTGTTTATCGGGGGAGACGACGATGACGCTTTTCCCCATCAGCGCGGTCTGCTGCGCGGCGATGACCGCCGCGCTGGTCCCTCCGTAGACGACGACGTCATAAACCTTCTCTTCCGCCGTGAGAGGACAGGCAAGCGACAGGATAAAAAACGACACAACAGTCAGGGGAATCAAATGTCTCATCTGTGTTTTTTCCTCATGGGGTTTACTCTGGCGAACAAAATCGGTGTCCATAGAACAATCATAAACGAAAAGACAAGGAAAAAAAACAGGGAAGAGAATCGATTCTTCACATCGATCCTCTTCCCTGTCTTTTCGTGGGGGAGTGACGAGGGGTTACTTCACCACAAAGTTGATCATCTTTCCCGGGATAACGATCTTCTTGACGATGGTCTTCCCCTCAATCCAGGGCTGAACCCGAGGGTCGGCCAGCGCCGCTGCTTCGGCCTCCTGTGAAGCGGCCGAGGTGGGAACCTCAATCTTGGCGCGGAGCTTTCCGTTGATCTGAACCGGGACGGTGATGGTCTCGGTCACCAGAAGAGACGCCTCGGCGACCGGCCACTTTTCGTAGGCCAAACTCTGGCCGTGCCCCAGCAGCCGCCACAGTTCCTCGGCGATATGCGGCGCGAAGGGGGACAGCAAAAGGACAAACTTCTCCATCGCCGCCTTGGGTCGGACGGCCTCTTTCGAGAAGACGTTGACGAACTCCATCATGCGGGCGATCGCCGTATTGAACGAGAGATGCTCAATATCTTCGGTGACGGCGAGAATCGTCTTATGGAGCACACGATTCTGCTCTTTGGTCGGCTCGACGTCGGCGATCGATTCGTGGAGCGCCAGGTCGTCGCCGGCGCTGACGATCATCCTCCAGACACGACCGAGGAAGTTATTGACACCGCTGACCCCCTCGGCGCTCCAAGGTTTGACCGCCTCAAGCGGCCCCATAAACATCTCGTACAGGCGCAGAGAATCGGCGCCGTACTGATTGACCACGTCGTCAGGATTGACGACGTTTCCTCGGCTTTTGGACATCTTATAACTGCGTCCGTCGGCCTCTTTTTCGCCGAGGATCATCCCCTGGTTGACCAGCTTGTGGAACGGTTCGGCGGTGCTGACATACCCCCGGTCGAAGAGAATCTTGTGCCAGAACCGGGCATAGAGCAGGTGAAGCACGGCGTGTTCGGCGCCGCCGATGTACAGATCAACCGGCATCCAGGACTTTTCGATTTCCGGGTCGATCATCGCCTCGGTATTGCGCGGATCGAGATAGCGGAGATAGTACCAGCAGGAACCGGCCCACTGCGGCATTGTATTGGTTTCGCGCTTGTAGCGTTTCCCGTTGCGCTCGAGATAGAGCCACTGGTCAGGGGCCTTTTCCAGCGGAGGCTCGGGGGAATGGTGATGAGCGTCAAACGTCATCCCGACAGGGAGATCCAGCGGCAGCTCCGAAGGATCGAGCGCAAGGATCGCGCCGGTCGGCTGACCGTCGTCTCCCAGTTCACGCAGCAGCGGGAACGGCTCGCCCCAGAAATGCTGGCGCGAGAAGAGCCAGTCTCGCAGCTTGTAGTTGACCGTCCGCTTTCCCAGCCCCGCGGCAGCCAGGTCGGCGCTGATTTTCTCTTTAAACTCGGGGGTCGGCAAGCCGTTGTAATCACCGCTGTTCACCGCGATTCCGTGCTCGGTCATCGCTTCACTGTCGAGGTCGATCGGGTGACCGTC
>CADBTE010000368.1 GCA_902797455.1 uncultured Planctomycetota bacterium
GGTAAAATCAATCCCCGGTGTTGTTGGATCGATCCTTTCCTTGGAGCGTGAGCTTCTGCCGTTTATCAAGGATGGTTGCCCTATTATGAGAGGAAGGAGCCTCGATGAGTGATCTTGCCCTGCGCGAGCCGATCGAGCAGTTTCTCAGCTACCTTCAGTCCGAGCGGAACTATTCGGACTATACCCTCAAAAGCTATTCGGAAGATATGCAGGGGTGGCTGGAGTATACGCTCGAACTGCATTTGGGGCACTGCCCCGAGCCGAGCCAGATCGACCCGGCCGAGCTGCGCGGTTACCTCTCGGCGATGGTTGACGCGAACTACTCGAAGGCGACGATTTCCCGCCGGCTGTCGGCTTTGCGCAGTTTCTTTAAGTTCACCATCCGTCAGGGGTGGCGGGCCGATAACCCCGCCGCGGCGCTGCGCAACCCGAAGGCGGGACGGTCGCTGCCGAAGTTTCTCACCGTCGATGAAATTACAACCCTTTTGAATTTGCCGGACACCACCAAGTGGCAGGGGGCGCGGGATCGCGCGATCTTCGAGACGATCTACTCAGCGGGGCTTCGTGTCAGCGAGTTGGCTGGGCTCAATATGGGGGATCTTTTGCTCGACGAGAACCTTCTGCGAGTAATGGGCAAAGGGCGCAAGGAACGATTTGGTTTTCTCGGTTCCTACGCCGCGCGGTCGATTCAGCATTGGCTTACCTTTCGTCCGGAAATTCTCAGGCGCCGAGGCAAACCGTCGGATAATTCCCTCCTGGAGCCGCTCTTTCTCAATCCCAGCGGGGGACGCCTAACGGTCCGCAGTATCGCCCGCTGTCTCGATAAGTATCTCCTTCTGGCCGGTCTGGCCGGTCGAGCCACCCCCCACTCGCTTCGGCACAGCTTTGCCACTCACCTCCTCGATGCCGGTGCCGATATCCGGTCGATCCAAGAGCTTCTTGGTCATAAGAATTTGGTGACCACCCAAATCTATACCCATGTCTCGACGGCCACGCTGCTTGGTGCCTACGACCGGGCGCACCAGCAGCTGGAGCAGCGTCTGGAACAGCAATCAGGCCCGGCGCGCTCGACGCGCCGGCGAAGAAGGCATTAGCGGCACCGTCAAGGGCAACCCCCCAAAATGAACGAACACAAAACACGATAAGAAAGGAGTATTCCCATGAGCCAGAATGTCCGTGTCGACGCCGCCCAATGTACGGGCTGCGGCCGATGTCTCGAAATTTGTCCTATGCGTATTTTCCAGCCCGGCGGTCAGGGAAGCGTGCCGGCCATCGGCCCGAACGCCGAGAAGTGTATCGCCTGCGGTCACTGTGTGGCGGCTTGTCCCGGCGGAGCTATAACCGCGTCGGGGATCGGTGCCGCGTCGCTTCAAAAGGCCGATATCTCCCTCCTTCCGACCTATGACCAGTTCGCGGCCTTAGTGGCTCAGCGCCGGTCGATTCGAAAATTCAAGAGCCAGCCGATTCCTCAAGAGAAGATCGATCGGCTCATCGATCTGCTTCGCATAGCGCCGACCGCCAAGAACCTTCTCCCTCTTCAGTGGACGGTGGTCAATAACCCCGAGTCCACCCACCGGCTGGCGGGGATCATCGTCGACGGAATCCGCTCGCGTGACGACGCCAAGCCGATTATCGACGCGTGGGAGCAGGGGTACGACTGGGTCCTTCGCGGCGCTCCCTGTTTGATTTTCGCTCACACCGACGAGACCTCCAACTGGACCGCGTTCGATTCGAGCATCGCCGTGGAGATTGCCGATCTGGCCGCGCCGCTGCTTGGGTTGGGGGCCTGCTGGGCGGGGTATTTCATCTCGGCGGCCGGTGTCAATCCGATTTTGAGAAGCGCCCTGTCTTTGGGGGCCGCCGATCGGATTGGGGCCGCCCTGATGCTCGGCATTCCCGATGACGAGACGTACTTGCGGGTTCCTTACCGTCCGGAGCCGGCCGTACGGTACCTGGAGCCTTAGAATCATCGCTTTGGACCGGACACCGAGAGCGTTTGGGGAGCTCACGTTAGTCGGGTCCGGAGTTGTTTGACTCTCGAAAGCGTGACGGATACAATCTTTAGCTTAGGACGTGATCGTGGTTTCACGGCCGATTCCGCCTTTAATGAGTCAGACAAGATATGTTCCGAAGAAGGAGACCGTCTAAAATGAGACCCTCTTTTCATTCCCCCGTTTTTCTGTCCGCCGCGCTGATGGTCAGCCTCTGGCTTGTTCCCGCCATAACCGCGCCGGCGGCGCAGGGCGATGGCGTGGTGGTCGGGGTGATTGCCCGATACGATGAACATGGGGCGGGAATCCCGCTGGAGAAGGCGCTGACGATGGATATCCAAGCGATCCAGATCAAAGCGCCGTTCCCGGAGAATCGCACGCAGCAGGTCGCCGACGAGATCTTAGCCAAATGCCGCGAAAAAGGAATTGTCATCACCTCGATGCAAAGCGGGTTTACCGGTGAAAGCTACAAAACGATCCCCGATGTGAAGCGGACCGTCGGTCTGGTGCCGAAACCCACTCGCGCGCAGCGTATGGAGCAGTTTAAGTCGGTCTGCGACTTTGCCAAAAAGCTGGGGCTCGATACGGTCTGTTTCCATATCGGTTTCGTTCCCCACGACGCCAATGATCCCGACTACGCCGATGTCCTCGAGATGACCCGCCGGCTGTGCGACTACGCGAAGGCGCAGGGACAGCGGATCAACCTCGAGACGGGCCAGGAACCGGGCGATGTTCTGGTTCGCTTTATCCGCGATACCGAGCGTGACAATCTCTTCGTTAATTTTGACCCGGCCAACTTGATCCTCTATGGGTGCGGCGAACCGATCGAGACCTTAAAAGAGATCCTCCCGTACGTCAAAAGCGTCCACTGCAAAGACGCTCTCTGGGCCGAGAAACGCGGGGAAGAATGGGGAAAGGAGGTTCCTTTTGGGGAAGGGGATGTGAACGCCGAACTGTTCCTCAAGACGCTCCACGACGGTGGCTACCGGGGGGCGCTGATCATTGAGCGCGAGAACCGGGGCGATCCCGAGCGTCAGGCGGCCGAAGCCCAGGCGGGGGTCAAACTTGTCGAGCGACTGGCAGGAGAACTGTGGAAGTAATCGGGTCTGTCCGCTATCCGGGATCATCACACAGTTGAGGAAGGACATCGAAGCGTTTTTCCAGATATCAAAGGGAGTTCAACGAAAGATGAAAAAAGAGAATCTTGCCTATTTCGGTGGCCCGAAAGCGATCGAGAACGAAAACGA
>CADBTE010000369.1 GCA_902797455.1 uncultured Planctomycetota bacterium
GGCGAGGCCATATCGGGCGTCTCGGCAATCGTGACGGTAAAGGTGTATTGGTCCGGATGGGCCATTTTGCGCCACTTCAGGCAGATCCCTTTCGCGGGAACGGTCTGGCCGTTGTTCGGCGAAACGCAGGCCGGCTGCGGGGGCACCATCCCCTCGGCCGGAATCCACGAGGCGTAGGTCGACCCCAGCACCCCGGCCGTGGCGAAATCGGTCAAAACCAGCGGCTTTTCCGTCGGAAGGGTAACCAGCAGCATCGGGGTGTACGCCCCGAACAGTTCGGCGCGCCGGTCCCTCGGCGGGAAAGCGACCGACGCTTTTTCGAGCAGATCGGGGGTGACCGTCGGGATCGCGTCGCTTTCGAACTGGTTATACCGCTGATCGTACGCCAGCAGGATCGGCCCGCGGTAGATCGACATCTTATCGGCGAACGCCAGATCCCCCGACTCATACCGAAGCGGCATCGGGAAATCGAGCCGGATCGCGCCGGGTGTGTCCGGCCGATACTCCAGACGATAGTAGGTCCCCGGCAGCGCCGATTCGCTGCGGCCGTCCGTCTGGACGCTCCCCCCTTCGGCCCAGCCGGGGATACGCAAAAGAACGGTAAACGGCTTCGTTTGTTTAGTCTCGATATTGATCTCGATTTCCCCGTCGATGGGGTAGCGGGTCTTTTGGCTCACCGTCACCGGCTCGCCGCCGAGGGTGGTCGTCATTTCGCCCGGCCCGTAGTAGTTGATCACCAGCGACGGCGCCCCGGCGTCGTCGGTTCCGGTCATCAGTCCCCATTCGGAAATCAGCGCCAGCCCCCGCGGCGCGTTGACGCTGCAGCAGTTCAGCTCCGGCTGCCCGGGACGGCTTTGAAAGACGATCGTGTGGAACGACGCTTCCCGGCGGCCGTTCATCGGGGTATTGTAGGTCGACCAGCTCCCCGAGGGGTTCTGATACGCCATCACCGTGTTATAGGTGGCCGCTTCCAGCGCGTCGGCCGCCTCGGGCGAACCGGTCATCCGGAGGGTTTCGGTCGTCATCGCCATCCAGGCGACCGTACAGCAGGTCTCGATCGCGCCGGTTCCGAACGGATGGCCGATCGTCTGCTCGTCGGTGCTGAACGACCCGTTGTTATGAATTTCCCGCGTCAGGGCGCTGCGCCACAGATTCAAATAGGCGGTCTTGTACGACTCTTCCCCGGTGATCCGGTACAGTTCCGGCAGCCCCAAAAGGCAGTGAATCGATTCCCACCGGGGGCGGGGGGTCTGGTAAAAATCGACCCCCGCCAGGCCGCCGCGGTAATAGTCGCCGGTATCCTCCCAGTCTTGAAGAATCTCGCTGACCATGCGGAAGTACCGCGGGTTGCCGGTCATGCGGTACAGCTGGCAGAACGAGGTAATGATCGAGAGGTTCATCTCGTGCGAGCCGACGTCTTTCATCCGATGCCCGGTATCGAGGAAGGTGCCGCAGATAAAATCGGCCGCCTTAATACAGGTCTCAAACGCCCGCTGGTCCCCGGTGCGCTCGTACCACATCAAAAGCGCGGTGATGGCGTGATAATGCCCCCAAAGGTCCCAGCAGACCATCAGCCGCTTCTCCTTCGGGAACGGCCCCAAGTACCCTTCCGGCGACTGGGCGGCGATCAGTTCCTCGACCAGAACCCGGACCGTCGTTTCCAATTCCGGCCGATCCGACAGACGAAGCGCGGCGATGGAGTTGGTCAGAAACTTCCCGATAAATTCCCCGACCCACGGCACGTAGTAGGCGTCGGACGACGGCTGGCGGTCGCGCAGGGCAAAGGCCGACAGCAGCACCGGATTCGCCTTCGGGGCGCGGATCACCCACTCGGTGATATTGTTCTCGATCCGCTCCCCGACCGGCCCGCCGAGCCGCATTTCGACATTCGGGTCGGAAGCGAAAACAAAAGCCCCCTTCTCGTCGATCGGTTTGAGGGCGGCCGGTTCGGCGCCGTCCCCGCGGGCCAAAGAGGTGATAAGCAAGACGCCGCAAAGAGCGATCAGCCGGGAACAGCAGTTGCGATTGATTGACATAAAATACCCTCGGAAAGCGACTCAGGAAAACGGTGGATCTGAATACCAGCGCGCGAAAACGCCTTTCTCGCTTGACGGCGCCAAAGTCGATTTTATCAGAAACCGGATCGGGATGTCAAGCAAACGGCCCCCCTTCGGCCCGCGCGGCCGAAAGA
>CADBTE010000370.1 GCA_902797455.1 uncultured Planctomycetota bacterium
ACCGGGCTGATTTTTCCGCTGACTCTCCCGCCGAACCTTCCGCTGTGGCAGATCGTCGTGGCGATGTCGTTCGGGGTCATTATCGGGAAAGAAATCTTCGGCGGCACCGGGCGGAACTTCCTCAATCCGGCGCTGGTTGCCCGCGCGTTTCTGTTTTTTGCCTACGCCGGGAGTATCTCCGGCGATAAGGTCTGGACTACCGTCGACGGGTTCTCCTGCGCGACCCCGCTGTCGCTGGCCACCAATCCGACCCCGGGCGAGGGAGGCCTCATTGGTCTGGCTCAGGGGGGGTACAACATCATGAATACCTTCTTCGGGACGATCCCCGGTTCGTTCGGTGAGACATCGACCCTGGCGTGTCTGATCGGTGCCGCTTTCCTGGTGATCGTCGGTGTCGCTTCCTGGCGCGTTATGCTCAGTATGGCGGTCGGAGGGATGGGGCTGGCTACCGTCCTGTATCTGGTCGGCAGCGAAACCAACGCCGCGTTTAACCTCGGTCCGATCTGGCACTTCATTCTTGGAGGGTTCGCCTTCGGTATGGTCTTTATGGCGACCGACCCTGTGACGGCGGCCACGACAAAAATCGGCCAATATATCTACGGACTGATTGTCGGGATGCTGGTGATTATTATCCGCGTCCTCAATCCGGCCTATCCCGAGGGGACGATGCTCGCCATCCTCTTCGGCAACTGCGTTGCCCCGCTGATCGACTGGTGTGTCGTCCGCGCGAATATCCGCGCGCGCCGCCGCCGTCTTAACGCTGCCGAGTGACCTCCTTCATCCTACAAGAGTCTTAAGCGATTATGAAAGATTCCATACTCAAAACATTCACCGTGGCGACGCTGCTTTGCATCGTCTGTTCCGTTCTCGTCGCGATGACCGCGACCGGACTGAAGCCGAACATCGAGAAAAATGCCCTCCTCGATAAACAGCTCAACGTCCTGCGCGCGGCCGGACTGGCCGCCGGCGACGAAAAGATCTCCGCCGAACGCGCCTCCGAACTTTTCGGTCAGATCGAGCAGGTGGTGATTGATCTGGCCAGCGGCACCACCGCGGCCGACGCCGATCCGGCGAAGGTCGATCTGGCCGCCCAGCTGAAAGATCCCAACGGTTCGGTCGCTCTGGCCGCCTCGGACGATACCGCCGGTGTCAAGCGTCTTCCCAATCAGATGGTGGTCTACCTGGTTCGCGGCGCCGACGGCGCGCTGGGCAAAGTGGTTCTCCCGATCTACGGTCAGGGGCTTTGGTCGGTGATGTATGGTTTTCTCACCTTGGAAGGAGACCTCAAGACGGTGGCGGACCTGTCGTTCTACGATCACGGCGAGACCCCGGGCCTGGGCGGTGAAATCTCCAATCCCTCCAAGATGGAGAAGTGGTCGGGCAAAAGCGCCTTTGATGAATCGGGCAAACCCGCCGTTCATTTTGTCAAGGGAACTGCCGCGGCTGGCGATCCCTACCAGGTCGATGGCCTCTCCGGCGCGACGCTCACCAGCAATGGTGTCAATCGGACCGTCAGTTTCTGGCTGGGCGAACATGGCTATGGTCCCTATCTGGCCACGCTGAAGTAACCGCTCGGAGCGTATCCCCCCGATCAAGAAAATCATTTCCCGCGAATAAACAAGGCGCCAAAACAATTTTATTGGCGAGTGGCATCATGAGTTCCAAGTTGGCAAAAGCATTAACAGAACCGATTATCAAAAATAATCCGGTCGCGATCCAGGTGCTCGGCATCTGCTCGGCTCTGGCTGTTACGACGAAACTGCAGACCACGATCACGATGTGTCTTGCGGTGACGTTTGTGACGGTCTTCTCCAATCTCGGGGTCTCCCTCATCCGAAAGGTGATTCCGGGGAGTATCCGAATGATCGTCGAGATGACTATTATCGCGACGTTGGTCATTGTGGTCGACCAAATCATCAAGGCATACGCCTATAACATCAGCAAAGAGCTGTCCGTCTTTGTCGGATTGATCATCACCAACTGCATCGTGATGGGGCGCACCGAAGCGTTCGCGATGAAGAATAACCCGCTGGAAAGCGTCCTGGACGGCTTGGGGAACGGGCTCGGCTACAGTCTGCTCCTGCTGGTTGTTGGTTCTGTCCGTGAGCTCTTCGGTTCGGGAACCCTCTTCGGGATCACGATCTTCAAGACGGTCAGCGACGGCGGCTGGTATGTCCCCAACGGACTGCTGGTCCTTTCGCCCGGCGCCTTCTTCTTAATCGGCGCGTTCATCTGGTGTGTGAAAACCTGGAAAAAGGATCTTGCCGAGTAAGCGGCGAGTATTGATAGGGGACTATTATGCAGCACGTTTTTGATTTGCTCATTCAGGGGCTCTTTACTCAGAACCTCGCGTTGTCGATGTTCCTGGGGATGTGTACTTTCCTGGCCGTTTCCAAAAAGGTCAAGACCTCTTTAGGGCTTGGTATCGCGGTGATCGTTGTTCAGGCGATCACTGTCCCGGTCAATAACCTGATTCTGAATTACGTTCTCAAAGAGGGGGCCCTTTCCTGGACCGGCAGCGAGACGCTCGCCTCGCTGGACCTCTCCTTCCTGACGTTCATCTGCTTCATCGGTGTGATCGCCGCGATGGTACAGATCCTCGAGATGACGCTCGATCGTTTCTTCCCGCCGCTTTACAACGCGTTGGGAATCTTCCTTCCCCTGATCACCGTCAACTGCGCCATTATGGGTGGTTCGCTCTTCATGGAGCAGCGCGACTACGGCTTCGGCGATTCGTGCCTCTACGGTATCTTTTCCGGGCTGGGCTGGGCGCTGGCGATCGTCATCCTGGCGGGGATCCGCGAAAAGCTCGAGTATGCCCGTGCTCCCAAACCGCTTCGCGGCCTGGGGATGACCTTTATGGTCGTCGGGCTCCTTGCGATGGCCTTTATGTGCTTCAGTGGGATGTGATATATCCCCGACGAATATGTATCCATACCGAATCAACACGATAAACGAATAGAGTCACAGCTATGCAGATTATTGCCGGAGTCATCGCGTTTTCCGTGATCGTTCTGCTCTTGGTCACCATTATTCTGGCGGCGAAGGCAACTTTGGTCCCCGCCGGAAACGTCAAAATCGAGATCAACGGCGACGCCTCGAAGACCCTGATGGTGCCGACCGGGGGGAAACTTCTCGGCACGCTGGCCGATCAGCGCATTTTTGTCCCCTCCGCCTGCGGCGGCGGTGGAACCTGCGGTCAGTGCAAGGTCCGCGTCCTAGCCGGCGGTGGTGATATTCTCCCGACCGAATTGGGGCATATGACCCGTCGTGAAGTGAAACTCGGGACCCGCCTTGCCTGCCAGACGGCCGTCAAGCAGGATATGAAAATCGAGATCCCGCCGGAGATCTTCTCGGTGAAGAAGTGGGAATGCACCGTCCGCTCGAACCGGAATGTGGCAACCTTTATCAAAGAGCTGATCCTGGACCTCCCCAAGGGGGAAAACGTCGATTTCAAGGCGGGCGGCTATATCCAGATCGAGTGTCCTCCTTACGATATCTCTTATCGTGACTACGATATCGATCCGGAGTACCGCGGCGATTGGGACAAGTACGATCTGTGGCGCTATCGATCGGTCGTCAAAGAACCGGCGATGCGCGCCTACTCGATGGCGAATTACCCCGAGGAGAAGGGGCGCGTGATGCTCAACGTCCGTATCGCCTCCCCGCCGCCGAAGCAGCCGAATGTCCCGCCGGGGATCATGTCGTCGTTCATCTTCAACCTGAAGCCGGGCGATAAAGTGACCGTCAGCGGTCCGTACGGTGAGTTCTTCATTCACGATACCCCCGCCGAGAAAATCTACATCGGCGGCGGCGCGGGGATGGCTCCGCTGCGCTCACACATCTTCGAACTGCTCAAGCATCGCAACGCCCAGCAGAAGATATCGTTCTGGTACGGCGCTCGTTCGCTGCGGGAGGCGTTCTACGTCGAGGAGTTTGAAGAGCTGGCCCGCCAGCATCCGAACTTCACTTGGCACCTGGCGCTCGACAGCCCGCTGCCGGAAGATAACTGGAAGGGACCGAGGGGGTTCATTCATCAGGTACTCTACGATGAATACCTCAAAGATCATAAGGCCCCCGAAGACTGCGAGTACTACATGTGCGGTCCTCCGATGATGACCCAGTCGGTGCTGAAGATGCTCGACAGTCTCGGCGTGGAGCGCGAGAATATCAACTTCGACGATTTCGGCGGTTGATTTTCGCCTTCGAAGCAGGCCGTACACGAAAGACCGCGGGTTCCACGAAGAGGTTTGGCCCCGCGGTCTTTCGTTTTTAGCAGAAAGCAGAAACTATAAAATTTCACGATGAGCGGGAGCGAAGATGTCCAAGTCCGATGAGATGATTCTGGTTGTCCCGACCGAGCTGTTCAAACGGATCGGTTACTTTCAGGGGTTTCGCGCCGACGCCCAGCCGTATCGCCGGCTGCTGGCGCCGGAGAACCTGCGGTTTATGCGCCGGGGTGATATGGAGAAAGACCCTTCGCATAAGCAGCTGATCCCGTACATTCTTCTTCTTTGGACCGATCCGCAGACCGGTGCCCCCTGGCTGTTCACCTATACCCGCGGCGCCGGCATGGGAGAGGCACGTCTCCACGCCAAGATGAGCGTCGGCGTCGGCGGGCATATCAACAACACCGATATGGTCGCCGGCGGCTGCGACCCCTACTGGGAAGGGCTCCTGCGGGAACTGCACGAAGAGGTCCGTCTTGATCCGGCAATCATCCTCTCGGAGCGTTGTGCCGGTTTGATCAACGATGACGCCACCGAGGTTGGGACCGTCCACCTGGGGGTCGTTCATATCTTCGAACTTGCCCGCCCCGAAGTGGTCTCGAATGAGCCCGACCTTCTCCAATCCGGTTTCCGCCCGGTCGAGGAACTGAAAAAGACCCCCGACGCCTTCGAGTCGTGGTCGCGGATCTCGATCGAGGCGCTGTTTTAGTTCTTTCGATAGGTAGGGGGAACAAAAGAGGGGACGCCTCGCCGAAGGAGAGGACGTCACTGTTCCACGGGTATCGTGTCACCCATTTTACCCGTCCGGCCGCCAACGTTCTTCACCGAGTGACGCGGCGCTAAGTGGCGGCAGTAGAAAGAGTCGGTGGTCCCTCCCGCGCTGGAGAGGGCTGAAACACCGGCGTAGGCCAGGTCGTCCCCCGAGATGAGGATCGGCTGCTCTGGTATCGGGCGAACCGGGCAGGGGGTATAAAGCTCGGTTTTTATCTCCTGATTAAAGTTCTTGATCTGATAATACGCCGAGCAGCAAAGGATGAGAACGACGGCGGTTTTCGCCCATCTTTTGACATCCGCGCGGAAGAGACACTCTAAAACGAAGACCATTGTGAAGAAGGCGAGCGGCTGGGCCGCGCGCCAGGTGAAGTCGTAGACGTAACCGATCCGGAAGAGCATCACGCAGGCGGTCTCGATGATCAGGAGGTGGAGCAGAGGATTCTTTCGAAACGGGCGCGGAAGAAGGACAAAGTAAATGCCGCAGCCGCAAAAGAAGACCACAACGAATTCGATGATTCTTCTGGGGAGATGATCCAGGAGGCAGAAATGAGTGGCACCGGAACCGCTTTTGTAGTAAACGGCCACCGCGGCGAGAAAGAGAATCGCCGCTAAGATCTCGATGCGGAAACATTCTCTAAGTGCCGCGGAAAACTTGGTCTTCCAGGAACCTTCGGTTTGTGAGACAGCCATCGCCAGAAAGACAATGGCCGAGAAGGGGAGGAGAATCACCACTTGAAAGGGGCAAAAGATAGCCAGTATCGAGGCGATCAGCGGAAGGGAATGATACCTCCGGTGCTTGATCAGGCACAGCATCAATACGCATCCGAGCCAACAGGGGAGCGACTGATTATAATTCCAGCAGAGGACCGGGCTGTTTTCAACGACTTGATACGCCCACTCCCATGGTTGAAAGAGGAAACTGCCGCGCAGTGTCCCGGCATATTGAGAAAGCAGTGGGATACGCTCAAAGGGGAGATGGCCGGCGATTTCGAAAAAGATGACCGAGATTCCGCCCCAAAAGATCAGAACCAGAAGCGTTCGGAATCGGGTTTTTTCGAGGTAGTCGCACAAAAGGGTAAAGACCAGCGTGATTCCTATGGCGGTTTGAACAAAGAGAACGGCGAATCCCGCTTCCGCGCCAACAAGTTTGCCTGCCGCCGCGCAAGGGAGCCAGAAGCCGAGATAGTAGACCAGGATGGTCTTTTCGTGGGTGAGCGGCCAGTGAAATTGGATCAGATCGAGGAAAACTCGATTTCGGAAGATTTGATCCCGATTTTGAGGCAGATACCCTCCAATGGCACACAGATAGACCCATAGCAAAATACAGGTGAGAATCGCCGCCCACTTCCAGTCAAACAGACGGAAGGAGATTGTCTGCTCAGGGGCTTCGAGAATTGATTTGGCTGCAGCGGCCAGGAGCACAAGGGTACAGGGAATTCCGATAACCGGTCTAAAGAAACCGAGCAGGTAGAGAACGGCCGCAGAGACGAGCCACAGATAGGCCCATCCGTAAACGGAACAGAAGGTTTTTCTCCAGAGCTTCTGAAACATAACACACCTATTCAGCGGCAGTCATTCGTGGGACCACACGGCTTTTAAACAGTGTACTGATGGAAATCGCGCCACAGTGGGAAGTATACCGGAAAACGGGCTTAGACCAAGGTTATGGCCGGGTTTCCTGTCCCGCTTGGTTTTCGCTATAGCCGAAGGTCCCGTCGGTGGTGTAGCGGGTCCAGGCCGTCGTCAGCCGCTGCAGCGCGGCGGCCAGATCGACGGCTCGGTAGCGCTCCTGTCCGTCATCATCTTGGCGGACTTCCACGAGCGCCTTTTCTTTGAGCTTGCGGAGGGCGTCGTGCTCTTCGAAATCGATCGATTTGTATTCGTCGTTTGGGTCGAGCGTCCCGAGCCATGCCTCGATTTCGCTGTCCATCTCTTTTGCCGTATACCACCGATCGGGATGGTCAAGAAGCTCGACGTAGGCGAGGAACGTCTCTTTGACCTCTTGTTCCTCGGCCATGGTCACCAGCGCGGAGATTGTGCCGATGTTGTTCGACAGGTTCTGATAGAGGAGCTCTTGGGAGCAGTTCCCGATATGCTTGGTTTTGCTGTTGATAAAACCTGCCAGCCCCTTCAGGACGGAGGAGATGAAGGTGAAGAGGAAGATCAACAGAACGACCCAGGAGAGGGCCGCCGCCAGGGCGAGTTTCAACGCGCTGGCGATCAGTCCGCAGCCGACGGTCGCGCCGATTTTAACGCTGTCGAAGATGGTGATTTTAATAGATGCGTCGGGAATGATAATCTTGAGGTTCTCGACCGGGACATCGCGGTAGAGTTTGAGGATGACCGTCTGATCCTGCCCCTCCTTGGGACGAAGGAGGAGAAAGACCTTCTTGAGCCGGAGAAACTTCTTTTTGGGTCGGGAGAAGTACTTTTTGAACGGCCGCCGGTTTTTCAGAGAGGACAGTTTTCTGAGGACGGGGAGTTTTTCGAGCAGCCAGTTTTTTACCCGTGTCCACCGATTGGGGGAGGGGACATACTGCTCGCAGCCGCGGTAGGAGATCTGGAAGGGATCGAATTTTAAGCGGTCAACCTCGACCTTCAGACCGCTCAACGGCTGAAGAGTCAGGCATTGGTTGATCTGTTCGTCGGTCATATCGGTGAAATTGCAGGAGATCAGGAGCGATTGAATCTCGCGGATCACTTCCTCTCCCTTTCTTTTGTGCTCCTCCGGACTGAGGATCGGTTCGGCCCGCGTGTCTCGATCGGGATCGATGGGGATGAACAGGTCCCGCAAATGGAGGAGTTTTTCGTGAAATTCGAGGTGAAAGCGATCGGCGAGCATGCGATGAAGATGGCGCAGACCGCGCGCCTGCTCCTCGGGCCGGTTTTCCAGAAGCTTTTCGAGCAGAAGGGTCATCCGGAAGGGGATGAAATTTTCGGGTTCCTCAAGAAATTCAGGATAGCTTGACATATTCATGCGATTGTCGGAATCTGTAGCCGTGGCGGTGGGAATGATTTTGGAAGGACTGTCCCTGTCTCCATACTGTTTATTATAGGGAGGGATGTTCATTATAAGAAGTAAATTTTCAAAACCAAGGCGTTTCTTCCGCGCGGGACTTGAAAAAGACGCCTGTTTACCTACCATTACCGTCGGAACCCGTTCTTTGACGATTCGCCGGTTCGTTTACCGCGGAAGAACCTTAAAGGAGGCGATCGATGGATCATACAAAAAGCGCCGCTGTTTTCGCCCAGGCACAGACCCTTATCCCCGGCGGGGTGAACTCGCCGGCTCGGGCGTTTGGGAGCGTCGGGGGGACCCCGGTGGTGATCGATCGCGCCGAGGGGCCGTGGCTGTTCGATGTCGATGGGAACCGCTACCTCGACTATGTCCTTTCTTGGGGGCCGATGATTCTCGGTCACGCCAATGAACGCGTCAGCGCCGCCCTGTGCCGGGCGGTCTCGCGTGGGACAAGCTATGGAGCACCGACCGTGATGGAGAACAAGATCGCCGAGCAGGTCCGCAAAATGATCCCGTCGATCGAGAAGATCCGGTTGGTCAGTTCCGGGACCGAGGCGACGATGTCGGCGATCCGTCTGGCGCGGGGGTTCACCGGCCGTGACAAGATCATTAAGTTTACCGGCTGTTACCACGGCCACAGCGACGCGCTTTTGGTGAGCGCCGGCAGTTCGGCGGCGACACTAGGGGTCCCGAATTCCCCCGGTGTGACCGCCGGCGCGGTGGCCGACACGATCCCGGTTCCCTATAACGATTTTCAGGCGGTCAGCGAGGTCTTTCAAGCTTATGGCGATCGGATGGCGGGGGTGATCGTCGAGCCGGTCGTCGGGAATATGGGTTGTGTCGTCCCGAAGCCGGGGTTCTTAGAACTCCTGCGCCAAAAGTGCGACGCTTCCGGAGCGCTTTTGATCTTCGATGAGGTGATGACCGGTTTTCGTGTCGCGCGCGGGGGGGCGCAGGAGTATTTCGGTATCCGCCCCGATCTGACGACCCTCGGGAAGATCATCGGCGGGGGGCTGCCCGTCGGCGCCTACGGCGGCCGTGCCGACGTGATGGACGCTGTTCTTCCGGCGGGGAAGGTTTTCCAGGCGGGGACCCTTTCGGGAAATCCTCTGGCGACCGCCGCCGGATACGAGACCCTTCGGGTGATCGATCAGACGGCCGACTTTTACCCCCGTGTTGCCTCGGCGATGAGTCGGCTGGGCGCCGGTTTGGAAGAGGCGGCGGCTGCGGCGGGAATCCACGCCCGATTTACCGGCATCGGCGCGATGGGGACACTTTTTTTCCCGCCGGCCGGGCGGGAAGCGCCCAGCTGCTGGGCCGAGGCGTCGGCGTGTGATACACGTCTTTTCGCCCGCTACTTCCACGCGATGCTCGATCGGGGGATCTATCTGCCGTGCAGTCAATTTGAGGCGCTCTTTACCTCGATCGAGCATACCGATGAGTTCGTCGACATGACCGTCGCCGCCGCGCGCGAGGTCTTTCGATCGCTGAAAGATTAAAAACAACGCTCTTGATTCGGGGGGAAAAATAGACTATATCCCCCCTATGAGACACTCCCGCTTTCTAACCTGGCAGGCGCTTTGCGCCCTGCTCGCCCCTGTGCTGTTCGCGGCCGGGTGCGCCACGGTACCGGACACGGCCGGTTCGGCGCAGCCGGTTACGGTCTCGTTCTCGGCGCGCCAGGAAGATAGTGTCAACCCGCTCTATGTCGAGACATCCGACACCAACTACCTCTGGGAGGCGGTGGTCGATGTGATCGATGACTATTTTCCCGTTCCTCGTGAGTATCCGGTTCAGACCTATCGCTCCCTCAATGAGGACGGAACCGAATCGGTTGTCCGGACGGAGGGACGGATTGATACCGATCCGGTGATCGCCGCGGGGATTCTCCAGCCGTGGAACCGAAACTCCGTTACGCTCGATGCCCGGCTGGAGGCGACATTGCAGTCGATTCGCCGCTCGGCCAGTGTTCGGGTCGTTCCCGAGGGGGAGGGTTTTCTCGTTCACGTGGCGGTCTACAACGAGATCGAGAATCTCCCCCAGCCGATGAACTCGGGAGCCAGCGGATCCAATCTCTTCTTTGAGGACCTAACCAAACTCCAATCGCCGCGCGGTTCGGTCGATGTTTCCGACGGCTGGATCCCGAACGGCCGCGACTGCGACATGGAGCAGTACATCATCCGCCAGATTGCCTGGCGGCTGAAGAACGCGCCGGAGATACTCAATCCCGAAAACGCCGCGGCCGGCGGTTCGGGGACGATACCGTAGAGATAGGTTCTTCGGTTTTTATTTCCCTGGCTTGTTTTCTATGGCGGGTATTCCCGCGCGGAAGAATCGCAAGAAGCGCCGCCGGAAACGTTTGACCAAAACGTTTTTTCTCTTAAATTTTGTCTGTGTTCTGGTGTTTGCCCGGGGTGTTTTTCCACGGCAAACGGGGCTTTCCGGCCGGCGGCCCCCCGACTTGAAAGAGCTTCTGAACGGGGTAAAATAACGGTCTTGCTGTGTTTTGGACCCTTTAACCTTTAACCCCAAACTATTTGCTTCAAAAGCAAGGGAGACGAGAAGAGCCGTGGGCGAAGAAAAACGCTTTGTCATGTGTGATGGAAATGAGGCCGCCGCGCGTATCGCGCATCTTTGCAACGAGGTCATGGCGATCTACCCGATTACCCCCTCGTCGACGATGGGCGAGCTGACCGACGACTGGGCGGCCAAGGGAAAGAAGAACCTCTTCGGTACGGTTCCTCACGTGATCGAAATGCAGAGCGAAGCCGGTGCCGCCGGCGCTGTTCACGGTTCTCTGCAGACCGGCGCCCTGACCTGTACCTTCACCGCCAGTCAGGGGCTTCTCCTGATGATCCCGAACATGTTCAAGATTGCCGGTGAAATGACCCCGACGGTCTTCCACGTCACCGCCCGCGCCGTGGCGACCCACGCCCTGTCGATCTTCGGTGATCACAGCGACGTGATGGCGACCCGTTCCTGTGGGTGGGCGATGATCTGCGGCGGTTCGGTTCAGGAAACCCACGATATGGCGATGATCGCCTACGCGTCGACCCACAAGGCCCGCGTTCCGTTCCTCCACTTCTTCGATGGTTTCCGTACCAGCCACGAGGTCAACAAGCTCGAGGTGATCCCCGAAGATATCGTTCGCCAGATGTTCGATCCCGAGCTGATCAAAGCCCATCGTGAGCGTTCGATGAATCCGAGCCGCCCGGTTCTCCGTGGTACCGCCCAGAACCCGGACGTCTTCTTCCAGGCCCGCGAGGCGTGCAACAGTTTCTACGCCAAGGTCCCGGCGATCGTCCAGGAGCAGATGGACAAGTTCGCCTCGCTGACCGGCCGCCAGTATCACATTATGGACTACTACGGCGATCCGAACGCCGAGCGCGTCATTGTCATCATGGCCAGCGGCTCGGGGATCGTTGAGGAATACATCGACGCGGTCGGCAGCGATAAGGGTGTCGGCATGGTCAATGTCCGTCTCTATCGTCCGTTCGACGCCGACGCGTTCGTCGCCGCGATGCCGAAGAGCGTCAAGAAGATCGCCGTCCTCGACCGGACGAAGGAACCGGGTGCCCTGGGCGAGCCGCTCTACCAAGATGTCATCACCGCGATGAA
>CADBTE010000371.1 GCA_902797455.1 uncultured Planctomycetota bacterium
CACTTCGGTTCCCACCGATGGTCGGAGTGGAACGGCCGTTTCCGGGACGACACGCGCCGTTTTTGGCGCGGCGATTGCGGATCCTCCGGGGCGATGGCGACCCGTCTGGCCGGTTCGAGCGATCTGTACGGCCCCAGCGGCCGGACAACCGAGTCGAGCATCAACTTTATCACGGCGCATGACGGGTTTACGCTCAACGACCTGGTCTCTTACCAGCGCAAGCACAACGAGGCGAACCTCGAGGAGAACCGTGACGGCGAGAACAACAACATCAGCTGGAACTGCGGGGCCGAGGGCCCGTGCGACGACGAGAAAGTCGTCACGCTGCGCGGCCGCCAGGTACGCAATTTCTTCACGACGCTCCTCCTCAGCCAAGGAGTCCCGATGTTCCCCGCCGGAGACGAGGTGCGCCGCACGCAGCGGGGGAACAACAACGCCTGGTGTCAGGACAACGCGGTGTCGTGGTTCGACTGGTCGCTGGTCAAAAAACAGGAGGATCTCTTCCGCTTCGTCCGGACGCTGATTCGGTTCCGATTGGAGGAGCCGGCGCTTCGCCGCCGCACCTTTCTAACCGGCCAGCCGCCGCAGCCCGGAAAACTGGCCGACATCGGCTGGTTCGGCACCGACGGAGAAGCGATGAACTGGGAAGGGAACCCCGAACCGGTCTTAAGCGCGCTTCTTTCGGGTGACGTCCCGCCGGGGAGCCCGCAGACGGGCCGCTATCATATCTTGGCGATGTTCAACGGAACCGGCCATTCGGTTAAGTTCTCCCTGCCGACCGTCGTCTTTTCACCGAGCTTCTCCTGGCGGCTGTTCGTCGATACCGCCGCGCAGGCGCCGAACGACATCTACCCCGATTTCGACGGGCCGGCCCCCGGCTTGGTCGGCGGGGTTACGCTGGAGCCGAAGTCGATTCAGCTGTTTGTGACGCCGATTCCGGGGCATCCGGAAGCGTCTCGGATACCGAGCTTGAACCGGCCTTGGACCGGCGGCGCAGGAGACGATTGATCGGCCACATCGCCGCCAGCAGCAGCGCGCACAGCGCGGGGAAGAGCCGGATCCACTCATCAAACGCCCCGAGCGGCTCGGGGGCGCGCGGCGTGAAGTCGACGAGGACCTCGCCGGTTTGGCAGCGCGGCCCGATGGCGAATATCCGGCCGACCGGGTCAATCGCCAAAGAGGCGTTTCCATGGACGGCCGCCAGGAGGAAGCGCCGGTTTTCGATCGCGCGGAAGACGTAGGTCGCCTGGTGGATCGGGTTCTCGGTCCCCCCTCGGAACCAACCGTCGTTGGAGATGTTCAGCATAAATTCCGGCGGGCGGCTCATCGACTTGATCTTGTCGAAGTAAAGGTGCGGCAGCGAACTTTCAAAACAGATCGAGACCATAAAGGGGACGCCGTTGATCTCGAACAGACCGGGGAGCGTTCCCGCGGCGATCGGGGGACAGAGGGTCTTCAGCGGAAACGAGTCGGGGAGACGGTCCAGCAGCGGGATATACTCGCCGACCAATATTCGCTGAACCTTGTCGTAGCGCTGGCGGCGGCCGCCGAGATCCTGGAGAATCGCCGTGTTGTAGGCGTTGACCTTAAAGTTCGGGGCGTATTCATACAGCATCCCCCCGACAAGCAGCGGGACGCCGAGTTTTTGAATCCAGCCGTCGAATTCCCGGCGCTGCGCCGTGAGGATATTCTCCATCTGCTCGGCGCGCCCCCGGGGCGAGAGATTTTCCATTTCGGGAAGGTAGGCCCCTTCCAGATAATCGAAGAAGGGGAGGGCGAAGGTCCCCTCCGGCCAAACGATCAGATCGACCGGGCGGTCGTTTTTCTCTTCCCCCTTGAGCCGCGCCAGGGCCTTTTCGGTCTGCTCCACGTAATGCTTATGGATGGCGAACTCCGTCTCGTGCGAGACCGGGTAGGTGATCGGCTCGCCGTCCTGCATCAACAGGACCTTAAGCGGGGCGTGTCGCTCGGCATAGGCCTTCTGCTGCTCGTCCCACCGGGCGATGGCGCGGCTTCCCGACCAATAGGTTCCCAAGAGAATGCCGGCGGCGCAGGCCAGCGACAGCGCGCGCAGCGTTATTCCCGCCGGCCCCGGGGAGCGGATTCC